>CAIVHU010000129.1 GCA_903905735.1 uncultured beta proteobacterium | reverse complement strand
CGCACTGCGTCACACCCTTCCAGAATTTCTCTTGACTTCGGACCAAACCAATACTCTGGCGAAATTCATCGTCGACAGACAGGACGCCAGGAGAATGGAATTGTTCAGGCTCGCCGGGTAGTCGAAAACTCGGCACTCTTGCGTACTGTAGTTGACTTCGATATTGCAGTCACAGCAGAGGACTCAACCAAGGTCTGCGGGAGCGGTGGACTTAAGGCCATGAGCTTCGGTGGAAAAGTTGAAGGTGACCGTACCTTGAAGGAAAGTGTCGCCAGCCGGATACAGTTCGCGATCCCGCTTTTGCTATCCACTTCTGGTCGTCCATGGCACTTGGAGTTTGGCGAGGGCAAATCGGAATGATCTTTTTCGCTTATGCCAACGATCACATACTGCATCGGGTATGGATGGCGTGTGGCCTACTTGGTTGGTTAAGCGAATGCCAACAAGCTAGGCTTGTTGATGCCCCAGTGGTTCGCACTCCGGCGCCGCTTACCGCTGGCGTTAGCCTTCAAAAATCGCGCGCTCAGCGCTCCCTACCATGAAACTCGCTCAGGTTCGCATCCGGAACTTTCGCTGCTACCGCAACGAATTCATCGTTGACGTTGATGACTTGACATGTATCATCGCCAAGAACGACGCAGGCAAGTCCACAGTCCTTGAAGCGCTGGAAGCCTTCTTCAACCTTGAGAAGGTAGATGCGGACGACCGTTCAATTGGCGCAGGCAACGCCTCGCCCATCGAAATCACTTGCATCTTTCGAGAAGTTCAGTCGAGTCTAGTCGTCGACTCGGACGTCACGATATCTCCGCAGAATGAGTATCTCCTCAATTCCCAGGGTTTTCTTGAAGTAACCAAGAAATTCTCTGGCGCCTCGCCGAAGTGCGATGAAGTCTTCGTCAATGCGATGCACCCATCGGTGGAACGTTTCAATGACCTGTTCTCATTGACCATCGCCCAACTGCGCAGGCGGGCGCTGGATCTTGCGGTAAACCTTGACAGTATCAACCAGGCCGTAAAGTCCAGCATTCGCCATGCGATCTGGAACTCCGTGCCGCCGCAGGAACTCGCATTGCGAGAGGTCCAGATAGAGGTGAAGGGATCAATCTGGAAGGCACTGCAGAACGCATTGCCCCTATACCAACTTTTCCGCGCTGATCGCCCAAGCTCAGACCAGGATGCCGAAGCACAAGACCCTTTGAAGTATGCGATTCGAGAAGCGCTAGCCGGTCAACAGGCTCAATTGGATGCCATAGGCAACCACGTCAAGCAACAGGTTGAATCTGTCACAAGAGCAACGATCGAAAAGATCCGTGAGATGGATCCTGCGCTTGCTGGTGAGCTCAATCCAGTTTTCTCTTCACTCAACTGGTCAAAGGTCTTTTCGGTCTCTCTCACAGCGGAGGATCAGGTTCCGCTGAACAAGCGTGGTAGTGGCGTTAGGCGACTCTTCTTGATCAACTTCTTCCGCGCAAAGGCCGAACAACTCTCCGGAGAGCGAGGAGCTCCCGACGTAATCCTCGCGATAGAAGAGCCAGAAACGTCCCAGCATCCAAACAATCAACTGCTTCTGCTGGAGGCGCTCCTTGATCTTTCGCAATCCCCGTCCACTCAAGTACTCCTCACCACCCACAACCCGCTACTTGCAAGGAAAATAAACCAAGACCAGATTCGATTCATTGAAGTGGGCGAAGACCGTGTACGCGCAGTCGCACCAAACAACGAGGCAGCCTCCATACGCCTTCGTGACACTCTTGGAATCCTGCCAAATCACAATGTGAGTGTCTTCGTAGGCGTTGAAGGGCCAAACGACATTGAGTTCCTGAGCCGCATATCAGCTGCTCTTGCGGCAACAGAATCTGATATCCCGAATCTTCGAGCCGCTGAGCAAGCCGGAACCCTTGTGTACATACCAATGGGCGGCTCGACGCTTGAGTTGTGGACGAATCGACTTCAAGGCTTGGCGATTCCAGAAGTTCACATAATGGACCGTGACAATCCGCCGCCCGAACCACCAAAGTATCAGGCTTCAGCAGATCGAGTGAACGCCCGTGCTGCAGGCGCCGTCGCATTCACTACAGCTTGTCGTGAAATGGAGAACCTGATTCACCGAGACGCGATACATGAAGAGTTTGGTTGCGCACCTACGCTCATACATCCCTTTGATGATGTGCCAGCGACTGTCGCCGAATTGGTGCACGCTGCCTCTGGCTCGCCCTTTCCGTGGGCAGAGATAGACCAAGATAAGCGTGAGAAGAAAATTAGCAAGGCAAAACGGCGGCTCAACCGCGGCGCGGCTGATAGGATGACAACCGCTCGTTTGGATGCTTCTGATCCGAATGGGGAGGTGCGTGTTTGGCTGAGAAGAATCGGACAGCACCTATAGTGACGACTAGCCACTTATTCAACCGGACCCGCTACAGCAAGCGGCGTGAGTCCTCGCATTTACGGGCGGCCTGGAGGCAGTGAAGTCATCAGTTTCCCTTAGCAAGTCCCTTTACCCCCAGCTCAGATCCCGATATAGGATGGACTCACGTAACAAGCAGATTTCAGCACCGAAGACTTGGCAGTCGTTCGAAGACCTTTGCTTGAGCCTGTTCAAGGCAATATGGCGAGCCCCCTACGCACAAAAGAATGGTCGTCTGGGTCAGTCACAACATGGTGTCGATGTTTTCGGCTCACCAGAGCATGACAGGCCAAGCTATCACGGAGTGCAATGCAAGGGTAAGGACCTCGGACTCGGCGCTGTGGTCTCACAGCAAGAGCTGCTTGACGAGATCGCCAAAGCCGAGAAATTTATTCCTTCACTACAACATTGGGTATTGGCAACTACGGCACCAGCCGACGCTGAACTACAGCAAGTCGCACGGAAGGTTTCTGTGGCGCGGGAGCAGCAAGGTAAGTTCACGGTCACTGTGCTTGGTTGGAGTGAGATCGAAAACTTACTCTGCGACCACCCCGAAGTTCTCAATCTGTACTACCCAGAATTGGGAATAGATGCGGGCCAGCTTCTGCAGCGGATTAGACAAGCGGTGGACCACGCTGAAACCGATACGGCGTCAGTTTCGCCTGTCGCGGTGAGCTCTTGGGAACATGTCGATTTTCAAAATGTGCGAGATCTTGGCCCGGCTCTTCTTGGTCGTCCTCTTGGACCCTCTGACGCCCTTGCTTGCCCTCGTCTTCCCGAGGCTGACAGAGTGATCCAGCAACTGGAAACTGCGTTCTCCGCACGCATTGTCGGCGTTCCTGGCGCCGGCAAGTCTGTCTGCGCCTACCAAGTTGCTCACTCTTTTGTCCAGCGTGGTTGGAAAATTTTCAGTATCAAGGCCTCGGAAGGAATACTCGACAATCTTCCCATCATCCAGGATGAAAAAGTCCTATTGTTGGTAGACGATGCGCATTTGATTGTAGAGCAAGCGTTGATTTCTGCGGAAAACCGCGCAGGCAGCCATCTACTCGTTCTTTCAACTCACATCGCCGAAGAAAACGATGAGTCTCAACGAGGATCGGTACGGATGGATCCGAGTGCGGGCATTCAAGCGATTGCGGCCGGTCTGCTTGCCAACCGCCGCGCAACGTTGGAGGCTGTGCGTCGCGCCGACAGCCACGTAGGTGACCTCATGTTAGACACAGCGCTGGAAGAGCGTATAGCGCATGCGGCGCAATATGCCAGTGTGCCGTGGCAGTTCTGCTTTGTCCTGGGAGGGGGATGGCGAAGGGCAAATGACGCAGTCAGCACGGCCCGCACCCTGAAGCTGGATCTCCATCTTGGCGCTATCGCAATCCGACAACTAGCTTCGCGTGATGCCTCGCCTACACGACAGAACGTCGCAGAGCTTCTGGTTGTTGCGGGCCTTTCTGTTCGAACTCTTGAAGTTGCCATCCGACGACTCGTGCACGAGCGACTTGTCATCTCGGAAAGCGATCTTAGGTGTCCGCATCAACGACTCGCTGCCTTGCTAATTGGTCGCCTACTTCAACACCAAGACGACGTCGGAAGGGCTGCAATCTCGGCAATGTTGAAGGCCATCTTCGCAGACAGTACCTTTCCGCTGGCAGGTCTCTCGACCCTTCTGCACGAGCTGCATTTCGCGGACTACGGGAGGTGGAAGAGTCTGATCAATAAATCTACTTTGGAGCCCATGTTGGACCGTTGTTGGTCTGCAAGCGATCCCGAGGAGCGGATGCGAGCCTGCTTTGCGCTTAGCGAAGTCATGCCTTACATCGACACGTGGGAAAGAGATGTCATCGGTGACAATCAAGAAAAACTGGCAGAGTGGATCGAGAACGCCGTCGATCCTATGGGGCACGGGCTAATGCGGCTTCTGAACACCCTACTCAACCAAAAGGAAGAATGCGCCAAGGGAATTATTCGTTCGACTAACCCCAGGGCTATCGCCGAGCTGATTTCATCAGTCAATACTGAAAACGTCTGGCACGTTGGCGAGCTAGCGAAGACATTGAGACTGGGAGAAGGCGATGACTGGGCACTGGAGGTCGTCCGCTATCTCGATCGTGAAAGACTTCATGCCTTGACTGCATCGTGGCCCGAACAGGAACCGCTTTTTCGTATAGTCCGCCTTTTTGAAGCTCTGGCGTGGCCCGCGGAAGCACTTACGCTTGATCTAGTAGAGGCCTTTCTGCCGGTTGCAAGGCGCAGGCTGATTGCAGATCCAGTTGAAGGATTTCGGGAACTCCACGATCTGGCCTGGCACGTATTGCGTGTACTTGATCCGCTTGGCGTATACAAGGGTAAGCTGGCCCCTACCGCGCAGCATTTGAAGCTTGCGCGCCGCCTTCTAAATGGGATCGATCTACGAGATCTAGCATCGAAGCTCTCCCAGGCTTCGCTACGGAATTTCCAGCAAGTCTCCTACTTCATAGCCTTCACGGCTAAGTGTTCACCGGCTAAAGCCGACAAGCTCGTGGGGCTGATGAATTGGAATGCAATTGGACTGGCAATTGGCGATCACTGGTGCCACTTGCCGCACGAAGCGGAAGTTCTGTTCGGCGTAGCTGCGCGGTCGGTGAAATCGCGTGAACCTGTCGTAGCTTTGATCCGAAATAACCTTGATCGCATCGACTCCATGCCTGCACGTTTGGCAGTCATTGCGCCAGAGTTGGCTGTGGAATTCGTTCGTCAAGGACGGAGTATTGCTCTGGCGCGTTTCGATCATGTCGAGTGGCAATACGGTGTTTTCGTCATAGCCCTTTTCGTAGAGAAGGATCCGCTGTTGCTTCCTGCAGTTCTCGCCCAGTGTATTTCAACGATGGCAAAATGCCTTCAGCAGCCTCATGAAAGTTGGTACAAGGAATCTACCACAATGCTTGAAGGTATGCTGGAGCATTCGCCGGTGAGTTTGCAGCTAGTCTTGGATCAGGTGGATGTTGATAAAGCTTGCGTGGGTTGGACGGCCGCATGGGTCGCGGGTGGTGCCAGCAGAAAGACTGTCACAATCCTCTTGACGGCCACTAAAGGCAGGTCCGATGCACTTGGTGGATTCGCAAGGCAGTTTCGACATCCTCGTAAGGCCAAGCCAAAGTACTGAATTGTGCGCCACAAGCAGACGGTCATTCACTGGCACCCGAAAATTTCTAGGCGGCGCTACAGGCTTTGCGTCAGGTAGGGGTGCCAATCAACGACGGTACAACAAAAAAGAAACTTACCTCGCAAGCGTTACAACGAATAACCGCATCAAGGTTGAGACAACGTGATCCTCGGGCGATGTAGTAGGTTGGCTACGGCGAATATCAGCGATGTTTTGAACAATCAACGACATTTTCGCGATGCACTCGAATCTTCAGGACCGCATCTGACCCGAGTCTCATGCGAAGTGAATCTGCTTAGAATTGAAATTTCCAGCGTTAATCTGTGTCCTTCCGGTAAGCCTGCATGAAATAGCTTGAAGTCTTCGCTATCGTCAGCTGCATGTTCAACGAGATGGGGTGCAGGTGATGAGCAAAAGTGGAATTACCGGTGACGGCGAGCGT
>CAIVHU010000128.1 GCA_903905735.1 uncultured beta proteobacterium | reverse complement strand
CAAAAAAAACGGACTGGACCAAAAATCCAACGCCCTCAGCAAAAAAACTTCAGTTTGGCAGGCTTACCGGAAGGACACCGCCGAGATCGGCGGCACGGTCATCAGCGGAAAGTTGCGCACCGTGAACGGCGTTAAAACATCGGCCTGCTGGCTGCCACCGGGCCGCAGGTCGGCGCGCAAATCCGTGCCATGGGCGCAGGTGATCCGGTAGCTGGAGGACGCCGCAATCTTCTTGACCAGCCGGTCATGAACCGCCTGCAGAAAGGCATAGGGCAAACTGGCAAAGGGCGAGGCCAAGCTGGCGGCGTCCAGGGTGTAGGCCACGATCTTCGTGCCGCTGCCAGGAAATTGAAGGAAGCGGCCTTGCGTTCCGAGCCGGCTGAAGAACACCGTGTGGTCTGCATGCGCAATGCGGGCCAGCAGGACGGGCGGGAAATGCTCCGGGCCGTCCACCAGGGGCTGGGCCACCACTGTGACGTGCAGGCCGCGCTGCAACGCAAAACTGGCCAGCCTTTGGCCTACAAAGTCGCGGTAGAAGCTGTCGTCAGGCTCCACCACCACCAGCAGGCTCTGCCCGGCCGAGACGTCGGCGCAGTTGGACAGAAGGTTGTCAACGCCAACCGCAAAATGTTTGACGCTGGGCATGGAGGCCAGTCTTGTCGGCTGCTGAAACGAGAACGGTGGCGAGATTTGCGCGAGGGTCATGCGACAAATCTTCCCATGCGAAGGCGCAAAGGCAAACTCGCTTTTTGCATATGCTTGCTACCCAATATCACTTGGCTGGGGCCGTAAACGCTTCCTAAAACTGTTTTCCAATTTCCTCAGACGCGACGATGAAAAGACTTAAGAACCTGCTGTTGTGCCTGCCTATTGAGGTGGTTGGAGAAATCTAAAAATGGCTGAATATATGGAAGCAGCCGATCATTTCTCAACACTACGCAAATTCTGTTTGCTATCCGGGAGGCATCCATATGAGGTTTGTAGCACGCCAGCCTAAATAACTAAGCGGTGCGACTCTGTCAACTCCCTGAGTCAACACATAAGGTTTCCCGCAGTCACTTTCGACAACGAAAAAATCGACACCGAATTGCGCATATAGATATGCGAATTCATTCGTTTGTTCGGTTCAATTTGGGCAGTATTATCCAGACAGTTCACTAGAGCTTGTCCCGAACCAAAGAAAAGTTGCGTTGAGTCCCGATGTGCCGGTGCCGTTCGAGCAACCCCGACCAATTGCGGCACTCGTTCTCACCAATCGTATGGTGATGACAGCATATTTTATTGCCGCTGGCTCGATAGCCGCTATTGAAGTGGAAGCATCCCATGAGAGAGCACCTGCATGGTATTGACCATGTTGTTATAGCCGTCACCGATCTGGATCAGTCAAAAGCAGATTTCCAGACCTTGGGCTTCACACTGACACCCCGCGGGCACCACACAATGGGTTCGAAAAACCACTGTGCAATGTTTCATAGCAACTATTTCGAACTGCTGGCGGTCCCGAGCGCGCACCCGGTTACCCGTTACTACAGCGAATTCCTCTGCCAGGGGGATGGCCTTGCCGCGCTGGCCCTCAAGACCGATGACGCTACAGGCTTTTATGCTGAACTGCAGGACGCGGGAATCAGTTCCGATGCGCCAGTGGATTTTTCTCGACCAGTCAATTTGCCAGAAGGCGTGCGCGATGCGGCCTTTCGCATCGCACAGGTCGGCATTGGCGAGACACCGGGAGGTCGGGCATTTGCCTGCCAGCATTTCACACGTGATGTTGTTTGGCGACCAGAATATCAAGTTCATCCGAATGGCGTTCTTGGCTTGCAGGGCATCAGCTTATTGACCGATGAAGTGCATTTTCCCCAAGCGCGTTCCGCTTACGAACGTCTCTTTGATCGTGTGGCACAAGGTAAAGGTGAAGAAGGGTCGACTTGGGAGGTGTCCACGGGCGATACGCCAATCCGCTTATTTATACCGGCCAGCATCGCCAGTGAATACAGGGGCTCCAACCTTGTCAAGCGTGAGTTGCCCTATTTCGCCGCCCTGCATTTTCGAGTGCAGTCCATCGAGCATACGCAACGGTTTCTCGACGATGCCAACGTCGCCCATGTGACACGCCCGGACGGCTCATTGGCCGTTTCATCCGGGCTGACCCACGGTTTGGTGATGGTGTTTACGGTGCTTCCAACATGATCGTGAAAGCCAGATTGCAAGCATGGCTACCTGAACTGATCGGGTGGCGTCATGATTTTCATGAACATCCAGAAACCGCTTTTGAAGAAATCCGAACCGCTGGCCGCGTAGCACAATTATTGCGGTCTTTCGGTCTGGAAGTACATACGGGAATTGGACGCACCGGGGTGGTTGGTGTGTTGCGGTCTGGCACCAGTACGCGCAGCATCGGTTTGCGCGCGGAAATGGATGCCTTGCATGTGCATGAAACCAACGAGTTTGCCCATCGCTCGCAGCTTACCGGACGCATGCATGCCTGCGGCCATGACGGGCACACCACAATGTTGCTGGGTGCCGCGAAATACTTGGCGGAAACTCGCAATTTCGATGGAACGATCAATTTCATTTTTCAGCCAGCCGAAGAGAACGAAGGTGGTGGCCGTGAAATGGTTGAAGATGGTTTGTTTGAACGCTTCCCCTGCGACACTGTGTATGGGCTGCACAATTGGCCTGGAATGCTGGTTGGCCATTTTGCGGTCATGCCCGGTCCGATGATGGCCTCGTACGACATCTTTGAAATTGTCATCAAGGGTCGCGGTGCACACGCAGCAATGCCGCACAACGGCATTGATCCTGTGACACTGGCTGCTTCTCTGGTGCATGAGCTTCAAACCATTGTCAGCCGCAATGTTCCCCCAGTCGACGCGGCGGTGGTCAGCGTAACTCAGATTCACGGTGGCGACACCTGGAATGTGATCCCGCCTGAGGTGGTGTTACGCGGTACGGTGCGTTCGTTCAAACCCGAGGTGCAGAATTTGATAGCGGGACGGATGCAACACATCTGCGATGGTTTGGCAGCGGTCCACCAGGCGCAAATTTCACTGCTCTATGAACGGCGTTACCCGCCAACTGTCAACAGCGTGTTTGAGGCAGGAATAGCCGCTTCGGCCATGCGCCAGGTGGCGGGTGCCGAAAATGTGCGTACTGATCTCCAGCCCACCATGGGTGCCGAAGACTTCGCATTTCTGCTGGAAAAGCGCCCTGGTGCCTACGGCTGGATCGGTAACGGTCCGGGCAAATCAGGCTGCCAATTGCACAATCCAGGTTACGACTTTAACGATGACATTCTGCCGCTGGGTGCGAGTTACTGGGTGGCGTTAGCAGAGGGCATGTCTAACTTAGAAACCAATGAGTAACCTGGAAAAATTTCTTGTTGGAGTCTTTTGGATCGCTCAATATTCATTGGACTCGTGGACTGATTTCTGAATATTGTTATGCGAATAGTTTCTTTGGTCCCAAAAAGTATTGCGATTAAACCTTTCAATTACCACCGTGCATTGCCCAGTCGGGCTAGCACAGGATGGCGTGTGCCAATATGAATGACTTGACTAAAAGAACAAATTACTCTGCTTGGAACTTGTTTGCGGCTGCCCCCAGTCACAAGGACTGGGCGCCGGCCTGGCGCCAAGCTGAACCCAAGCCGCGCTACGACGCCATCATCATCGGAGGCGGCGGCCACGGCCTGGCCACCGCCTACTACCTGGCAAAAAACCACGGCATCACGAACGTGGCGCTGCTGGAGAAAGGCTGGATAGGCGGCGGCAACACCGGGCGCAACACGACCATCGTGCGCTCCAATTACCTCTACCCGCAGAGCGCGCGCCTGTACGACTTTGCACTCAAGCTCTACGAGGGCCTGTCTGCCGAGCTCAACTTCAACATCATGCTGAGCCAGCGCGGTCTGATAACGCTGGCCCATTCGCGCCATGACCTGGACAACCTCTCGCGCTGGGCGAATGCCATGCACTTCAACGGCATTGAGGCTGAGATCCTCAATGCGCAACAGGTGCAGGCGCTCGCGCCGCGCCTGAACTTTGGCGCCAATGCACGCTACCCGATCCTGGGCGGTCTGATCCAGCGCCGCGCCGGCACGGCGCGCCACGATGCCATTGCCTGGGGTTATGCGCGCGGCGCCTCGGCGCTTGGTGTTGACATCGTGCAGGACTGCGCCGTCACCGGCTTCATCAAGCAGAACGGGCACGTGGTCGGCGTTCAGAGCACGCGCGGCGAAATCCGTGCCGACAAGGTGGCGCTGGCGGTGGCCGGCAACTCGAGCCAGATCGCGGCCATGGCCGGCGTGCGTCTGCCCGTGACCAGCTACTCGCTGCAGGCCATGGTGTCGGAGTCGATCAAACCGGTCCTCGACACCGTGGTGCTGTCGCCGGCCGTCGGCACCTACTGGAGCCAGTCCGACAAGGGAGAGATCGTGCTCGGCGGCGCACTCGACCTGTTCCCCTCCTACGCGCAGCGCGGCAGTTTCGCTATGACGCAGCAGGTGCTGGCCGCCACCACTGAAATGTTCCCTTCCTTTGGTCGGCTTCGCCTGATGCGCCAGTGGGCAGGCACCGTCGATGTGGTGCAGGATTCGAGCCCTATCATTGGCGCCACCGGTGTGCCGGGTCTGTACATCAACTGCGGCTGGGGCACGGGCGGTTTCAAAACAATACCGGTCGGCGGCTGGACCCTGGCACATTTGTTGGCCACCGAGAAGAGCCACGAACTGGCCGAGCCATTCCAACTCGAACGCTTCCACAGCGGCCGACTGATTGACGAAGCCGGAGCTGCCGGCATCGCGCACTGAGAACCACTCCATGATGACCCTCAACTGCCCCTGGTGCGGGGCCCGACCCGACAACGAATTCAACTGCGGCGGTACCTCGCACATCCAGCGCCCGGCGCTCGACTGCAGCGACGAAACCTGGGGCGACTACCTGTTTGGTCGATCCAATCCGCGTGGCCTGCACGCCGAACGCTGGCGCCATACCTTTGGCTGCGGCCAGTGGTTCAACGTGCTGCGCGACACCGTCACCCACGAGATCCACGCCACCTACCGCATGACCGATCCGAAGCCGGAAGCGGCACGGGAGATAAACCCATGAGCGGTTATCGCTTAGCGGCGCCACATGGCGCTTGGATTGATCGCTCAAAGAGTCTGTCGTTTGAATTCAACGGCCGCGCGGTGACCGGCTTTGCTGGCGATACGGTGGCTTCGGCGCTACTGGCACAAGGCACGACGCTGGTCGGGCGCAGCTACAAGCTGCACCGGCCCCGCGGCATTTTTTCCTGCGGGGTGGAAGAGCCTACCGGCCTGGTTGATGTCGGCCACGGCGCGCTGCGCACACCGAACACGCGCGCTACCGACATCCTGGCGCGCGACGGTCTGCATACCGTCAGCGCCAACGGTTGGCCCAGCGTGGAGTTCGACCTCGCGGCCGGCGTTGACAAACTGGCCGCCTTCCTGCCGGTGGGCTTTTATTACAAGACTTTCATGTGGCCGAACTGGCATTTGTTCGAGCCCACCATCCGCCGCATGGCGGGCCTTGGCATCGCTGCCGATGCGAGCGACCCCGAGCGTTACGACGAGGTCTCGGTCAACACCGAGGTACTGGTGGTTGGCGCTGGTTTGGCAGGCCTGCAGGCCGCGCTCTCAGGAGCGCGGGCCGGGCGCGAGGTGCTGCTGGTTGAAGCAGACGTGCAGAGCGGTGGCTGGGCCCAGAGCAATGCCCTGTTGGGCGACGCTGCAGCGGCGCGCCAACTGGCCAGCCTGCGAAGTGCGCTGGTGCAGGCTGGCGTTACGGTGCAGACGCGCAGCACCGTGGTTGCGCTGTACGACCACCAACTGGCCACCGCCATCGAGTCACTCGAAGGCGCGCACGCGACCGGCACAGTGCGCGAGCGGCTTTGGAAGATCCGCGCCAAGCAGATCATCTTGGCCACTGGCAGCTTCGAGCGGCCCATGCTGTTCCCGGACAACGACCGCCCAGGTGTCATGCTCGCCAGTGCCGTGCAACGCTACGCCTCGCATTACGGCGTGGCCTGCGGCAAGCGTGTAGTGCTGGCGACCGCCTGCGACAGCGCCTACGGCGTGGCGCTTGCCTTGCGCAGCGCCGGCATCGAAGTTGCGGCCATCGTTGACCGGCGCGCGGCACACGAAGTCGGCCAAGGACTTGCGTCGGCCGCCGGTGTTCCGGTGCTGCTGGAGAGCGTGCTGGTTGGCGTCAAGGGCAAGAGCACCGTTCAAGGCGTTCAGGTAGCCAGCAACGGCGGCGGCAAACTGCAATCGATAGCGACCGACCTGGTCGCCAGCGCTGGCGGCCACACGCCCAATGTCAACCTCTATTCGCAGGCCGGTGGCCAACTCAAGTGGCTGGCAGACACAGCCATGTTTGTGCCAGAGCGCCTGCTAAGCGGCATTGCCGTGGTCGGCGCTGCCGCCGGTGTTTTCGATCTCGCCGCCGCACTGGCACACGCCGAACAGGTCGGCCGCATCACACCCGGCGGTCTGATGCCAGCAGCGCCCAGCGGCGGCGCCGGTCTGGTTCCCGCTGACAACCAGCCGCCAGCGCCAGCCTTGGCAGCGCTCAATGCCAAGCCCGGCAAGCAGTTTGTCGATCTGCAAAACGACGTCGCCAGCAACGACATCGAACTCGCCGCGCGTGAGAATTACCGCTCGGTCGAATTGCTTAAGCGCTACACCGCAACCGGCATGGCCAGCGATCAGGGCAAGACCAGCAACGTCAACGCACTGGTGCTTCTGGGCAAGGCGAGTGATCGCACGCCGGAGCAGGTCGGCACCACCAAGTTCCGCCCGCCTTTCAAGCCCGTCACGATCAACACCCTGGTTGGTGGCCGCAGCGGAGCCCGCTACCGGCCGCTCAAGCGTCTGCCAGCACATACGTTTCACGTGGCGCGTGGCGCTCTGTTTGAAGAATTCGGCGGTTGGGAGCGACCCGCCGCGTACCCAAAACCAGGGGAAGAACTGATCGCCGCAGCTGAGCGCGAGACGGTCGAGGTGCGCCAAGGGGTTGGTCTGTTTGACGGCGCGCCGCTGGGCAAGATTGAAGTCTATGGACCGGACGCCGCCGCCTTTCTCGACCTCATGTACGTCGGCAACATCGCTAACCTTGCCGTGGGCAGCGCGCGCTACGGCGCCTTGCTCAATGAAAACGGCATCGTCATCGACGACGGCATTGTGGCGCGGCTAGCGCCGAACCACTTCTGGGTCAACACCACCTCCGGCGGCGTCGAGCGCACAGCGCTTGCGTTCGAGGAGTGGCTGCAATGCGAGTACGTGGACCTGCGCGTCTTCATCGTGCCGGTCACCTCTCAGTGGGGCAACGTCACGGTGTCGGGGCCGAACGCCTGGCGCCTGCTTGAAAAACTCGGCTTCGACGCGGCGCTGGCGCCAATGCAGATGAAGCATATGACGCTGCGCGACGCCAGCCACCAGGGCGCACCGATCCGAGTCCTGCGCGCCAGTTTCAACGGCGAGATGGGTTACGAAATCAACCTGGCACCATCGCAAACGCAGGGCCTGTTCGATGACCTGTGGGACGCTGGCCAGTCGCTCGGAATCTGCGCCTACGGCGTGGAAGCGCTGATGATCATGCGCACCGAGAAGGGCTTCATCCACATCGGCGCAGATACCGACGGCACGACGCTGCCAGGTGATATTGGTCTGGCGCGCGGCATCAACAAGAAGCTGGCGAATTTTGTCGGGCGGCGCTCGCTCACGCGCCCATCTGGGCTTGACCCTGATCGACTGCAATTGGTCGGCCTGCAACCGCTGGACCGGCGCACCCATCTGCCGGTGGGGGCGCATCTTTCGCTGCAGCCGCCGCCAACACTGGCCGAAGGCCTGATCACCAGCAGTTGCTTTAGTCCGGCACTGCAGCAGCCGATCGCGCTAGCAATGCTCAAGCGTGGCACGCAACGGCTGGGCGAACAGCTCAGTGCCTGGCATCTTGGCAAGTCGATTGCGGTCGAGGTTGTCAAGACACCTTTTGTTGACCCAACCGGGGAGCGCCTCCATGGCTGATCTCATTCAGGCAGAAGCAGGCGCGCCGGGCTGCCGGCAACTCAGCGGCATCAGCGTCGCGACGATACGGCACTTCGGCGGCGACAGCAGCGCGCGTGAAGCAGTGCAAGCGCAGGGGCTGGAGTGGTCCGAAGTTCCCGGCAGCTTGACCGGGCACGACCCCTGGCTGGCTTGGCGCAACCCGCAGGAAACACTGGCGCTGAGCTTGCATCCGCAAGCGCTGCATTCAGTGCGGGACGCACTGGCACCAGGGCGCAGCGAGACAGCGGTGGCGATCGATTTATCCGAGTCGCTGGCCGTCTTCGAATTGCATGGCGCGCTGCTGGATGACTGGCTGTCGCACCTGGTTGATGCCCTGGCAATCCCGCGTCAGAGCGGCCAGGTCTGGCGCTGCAGGCTCGCCGATATTCCCGTGCTGCTGTTGCGGCTCGATCCTGAACGTGTGTGGTTGGTCGCCGATCGACCAATTGCACCGTATCTCAGCAACTGGCTGTTGTATTCGCACGAAGGTGCGTTTAGCACCGATCGCTGATTCTTTCTTCTTCAACGTCAAAACGCCAAGGATCTAACCAACATGCAACTTATTCCGCATATTTCCCGTCCGATCGTCCTGGCCCTGGGCCTGGCCTTCGGCGCTGCCTGCACACCCGCGCTGGCACAAAAGGTCGTCAAAATCGGCGTCGTCGGCCCTTACACCGGGGGTGCCGCCAGCTATGGCAAGGACTTCGAATCCGCCGTCAAACTGGCGATTGAAGACGCCAACGCCGCCGGCATCAAGCTCGGCGGTGAGGCTGTGCACTTCGAGCTGATCTCTGAGGACGACGCAGGCGATCCGAAGCAGGCCGTCAGCGTCGCCACACGACTGGCCGACCAGAAGGTGGCCGGCGTGGTCGGACACCTGCAATCCGGCGCCACAATTCCCGCTTCCAAGGTTTACAGCGATGCCGGCATACCGCAGGTGGCACCGGCCGCCACTAACCCGACCTTTACGCGCCAGAACTTCAAGACGGCGTTTCGCGTCATCGGCGACGACCAGCAGGTTGGCACCGCCATGGCCAGCTATATTGTCACCAAGCTGGGCTTCAAGACGGTAGCCGTGATCGACGATCGCACTGCCTTTGGCAAGGGCCTTGCCGACGTCGTAGCTGCGACCGTCCCGTCCCTGGGCGGCCAAGTGGCAACGCGCGAATTCACCACCGACAAGGCGACCGACTTCAAGGCCATTCTGACGACCATTAAGTCCAAGAACGTTCAAGCCATCTTCTACGGTGGCTTGAACGCGCAGGCCGGCCCGCTGAAGCGCCAGATGAAAGACCTCGGCATCAGCGCACCGCTGTTTGGTTCGTCGATTTCATCCGATGAATTTGTCTCGTTCGCCGGCAAGGAAGCCGCAGAAGGCACGATCTCGGCCGACTCCGGCCAGGCTATCGAAAACATGCCCGGCGGCCCGGATTTCGTCAAGAAGTTCACCGCCAAGTACGGCCCGGTCGTGATGTACGCGCCATATGGCTACGACGCTACCAATGTTCTGATCAACGCGATCAAGGCCGCCAACTCGGCCGACCCGAAGAACTACCTGCCTGAGATCAGCAAGCTCAACTTCAAAGGTGTGACGGGCCCGATCGCGTTCGACAGCAAGGGGGACCTGCGCTCGGCTGCAGTGACCTTCTTCCGTGTAAAGGGCGGCAAATGGGAAACGCTGGAAACTGTTTCGACCAAATAGCTGTCTGACTGAGCAGGACCGAAGCCGCAAGCGGCATCGGTCCTGTTTCAAATCACGGCTGGTTCCATATCGAGCACCGCATCGCCCTGGAAACGGTTGGGCGTCAGGGCCTGAACCCAGGGTTCGACTGTTTGCCCGTCAATGAGTTGCGCCATGAGGCGCCCGGCGGCCGGGCCGGTCATGAAGCCTTTGGCTGACGAGAGCGCGATGTATAGACCGGACACAGAACTCTCACCCAGTAGCTGCCTGAGCCAGCGGGGTCAGTCAGGGCAATCTCAGGCATGGGCGCTGTCCAGCTTGGGAACGAGTCCGGGCAATAGGTTGCCGGTGAAATGCCCGACCCAGCCCTCGGGCGAGACGAACAGGCGGATGGCGGTGAAATGCGGCGCCGGGCCCATATCAAACCAGTGCTTGGTTCCGGCGGGCACCGAAATCAGGTCGCCGGCCTGGCACAAGAGCCGCACCACCTGATCACCCAGGTGGATGTAGAAAGCACCTGAGCCCTCGACAAAAAAACGCACCTCGTCGTCGGGATGGGTGTGCTCCTCAATGAACTTCTGGCGCAGCGCCACGCGTTCAGGGTGCTCGGGGGTCACGCGAGCCACATCGACCGTCGTGTAGCCGTGGGCCGCCTTGAGGCGATCGATCTCGCTTTGGTAAGCGCTGAGCACTGCTGCGGCGTCCGCGTTCTGCGGCAGCGGGCGGATGGGCCACTGCTCAAACGGAACGCCGGCGTCGGTCAGCAGCTTCAGAATGCTGGCAATATCGCTTGTTTGGAGGATCGCGCGATGCGGTTTGGAGACCTGGTAAATGCTCAAGGTAGTCATGGGTGAGGGTTCCGTGGTGGTGATTCGTGGCTGATTCAGCGGCGCAGCGCCAACTCAATGGTCAGCAGGGCGTCAATGGCTTCGAGGTGAATCCAGGCTTGTCGCGCATCGACACCCCAGGCGTACAGGCCGTGTCCTGCAATCACATATCCCGGGGTCAGCAGGTTGTCGGCCGGTGCTGGCGCAAACCGGCTGGTCACCTGGGCCGCAAATGCGGCGATGTCCTGGGTGTTGGCAAACACTGGCAGCATAACGCGCGCTTCATGGCTGCTCACGCCCGGCAAGGCTTTTGCAGCTCCCAGCCTTCGAGAACGATGGCGCCTTGAGCGGCGTGGACCCGCCCCATCACACAGGCTGCCAGGTTGTGGACGTGGAACACCGCGCCGATGTCGGCATGGGCCGCATACAGCGACAGGTGCAACGCTGCCTCTGCCGAGGAGCCCGGCAGCAGGGCCGCGTTGATTGCTTGGTTCAGGATGTCTGCTGGGCCGAGTGCACCTTTGTCGACGCTCGAGCGTGTGATCGCAACCTGCCCGAAGCTTGCGCGCACCGAAAAGTTGCCCGATGTGGCTGGCACCCAGCCGCGCTGTGAGGCGCGCTTGCCGGCTTCAATGACCTGGCCCGCCGCTGCGGTCCAGTCAGGACATACGCCAGGATGGGGCGGGGCGGCGCCCCAAGCGTTCACGGTCAATTCCTGTGTCATGTCCTGCCGCCGACCCATTTGTCAAAAACAGGATGTTAGGGACCGGCAGTGCAATCACCAATGAATGTTTGCGCATAAGCAAACGCGTATTTCCAACGCTGACTTGCCCATCCCAAGGTGCCGCTTGAACTCAGCGGATCGGGTAACCGTAAATCAGCCCGCCCTGGTACCACTGTTTGTTGAGCCCGCGTGGCAGGCTCACCGCTGATTTGCTGCCCAGGTTGCGCTCAAAACTTTCACCATAGTTGCCGGTGGCCTTGATCACCCGCGCCAGCCAGTCCTTGTCCAGACCCAGCACCTTGCCCGAATCTTCCTTGCCAATACCTAGCAGGCGTTGCACCTGCGGGTCGGTGCTGTTGGTTTTGAGTTCGTCCACATTGGCTTGCGTCACGCCAAATTCTTCGGCTTCAAAGGTGCCATAAATCACCCATTTGACAATGGTGAACCACTCGTCATCACCCCGGCGCACCAGCGGGCCCAAAGGTTCCTTGGAGATCAGCTCGGGCAGGATGACGTGGTCTTTGGGGTCCTTGGCCTCCTTGCTGCGGATCGAAGCCAAGCCAGACGCGTCGGTGGTGTAAGCCAGGCAACGGCCTGAGAAATAGGCAGAGTTGGCGGCCTCAAACTGTTCAAACACGATCGGCTTGAGATTCAGGCCATTGGCCTTGGAGTAGCTGGCCAGGTTCTTCTCGGTGGTGGTGCCTGACTGCACACACACCGTTTGCCCCTTGAGCTGTTTGGGGCTTTTGATTTTGCTCTTGGCGGGCACCATGAAGGCCTGGCCATCAAAATAGTTGGTCACCGTGCCAAAAAAGCCGAGTGAGGCATCACGCGATTGGGTCAGCGTGGTGTTGCGCGCCAGGACGTCGACCTCGCCCGATTGCAGCGCGGTAAAGCGCTGCTGCGAGTTCAGCGGCACAAACCGGACCTTGTCCGCGTCACCCAGCACCGCCGCCGCCAGGCCACGGCACACATCCACGTCCAGGCCGGTCCATTTGCCGGTGGAGTCCACCGCCGAGAAACCGTTGACCCCGCCGGCCACACCACAGGCAACCTGGCCGCGGGATTTGATCGTGTCCAGGGTTTTGCCGGCATGGGCCGGCGCCGCCAGGGCCGCGCCCAGAAGGGCGACGCTGGTGATGACTTTGAAATGCGGTTTGAATAGCGTTTTTTTCATGGGTGGTTCCAGGTAGTTGAGGTAAAGAAAATAGTTTCGGGGCGAATCAACGCTCGGGCCTCATGGGTCCGGACAGGTGTCGGACAGTTGGCTGATCAGACAACGAATTTAGACCCGCCGTATTCGGTGCTCAGCTTGAGCTTGTGCGTCTCAATGCCTGAGCGCAGCTGCTTGATCTGGTCGATCACTGCCTTTGGCACGGCCGACGCCAACGCCAGACGGACCGCGTCTGCATTTTCCAGGTCGATGTGCTGGCGTAAATGCGTTTGAAACTTCCTTTGGGTCATTGGGTATCCTGGCGTTCAATCTTGCACTGGCTCTGCGAAACACCATTGTCGGCGCGGCCTGCTTGAGTCGGCGTTTGATGATCGAGGAAGCTTATTTGGGTTTTGCATAAGGGTGAGTGCTTAAAACCATGGCCACTACTTCAACTTCGCAATTGCGTCACTTTGTCAAATTGAACTCGCAGAAAAGTCCCTAATCTTACTGTGTCACAAACGTAGACGTAGGCTCACCGAGTTGCAGTGCGGGCAGTGCCCCAGAGCGATTGCCAGGGCGACGCCCAGTCGCAATCGCAGCGTTGTGATCGAATTGGTGACGTGACGCTGCGCGCGCTGGGCTGCCCCTAGGGATGTAATCTTCGGGAACGACAGGCACTTGGCGTTGGATGAAGTTTTTTTTACCACCGGTATCGCTGCTGGTGTTGAGTCGCTGTGCCATCAAGAAACCGTATGCCGCGATGCTCAAAGTCGCGTGGTGGTGAAACCCCCGCCAGCCTCGTCCTTCATAGTGCCCGAGTCCCAGATCCTGCTTCAAGTCCTGGTAATCGCGTTCGATGCGCCATCGCATGTGCGCGGCATAGACCAGATCGTTTATTGCTGTTGTCTCTGGCAATGTGGATAGGTAATATTTCTCAGGCTCGGCCTGATCGGCGGGCCACTCAATAAGCAGCCATTGCTCGGGAAGCAGACGGGCCTTGCCAACATTGCCGCCAGCGCAACAAAACGGCCCGTCAGCTGCTCGTTGGTGCCTTCGCGCCAACTGATGTTGTGAAATGCGCTGTTGGGCAGACCCAGTGCCAGCGTCCTGACGTTCAAGGGTTGGCATTTGGCGGTACGCCGTGGCATCACTGGCGGCCGACCCATGCCGCTGTAGGGTTTGGGCGGCAGCGGCTGCACCCCGGGTGGCCAGACCACGACGGCCGAGGTGATGCCGACCACGTAGACAAGGCCCTGATCGGTCAACCCTTGGCGGAATGCATAGTCGATGCCATACCCGGCATCGGCAAGTACGCAATGACGGGGCGCGCCTTCGCTCAACAGCCCTTGGATCTGTTGTAGTGCAATTTGAGGCTTGGTTGCAAATTCAATGTTCTCGGGAATACCAGCCTTGGCTCGAAGCGCGTTATCTTCAGTCCAGACGTGAGGCAAGTACAGTTGCCAAGTCACTGGCAGGCTACCTTCTTCGCAGGCAAGCGTTACTCTCACCGCCACCTGACAGTTGTCTTGTTTGCCCAGCACGCCGCAGTATTGGCGCGTCACGCCCACCGAGTGCTTGCCCTTCTTGGGAAATCCGGTGTCATCAATAATCCACCAGCCCCCAGCGGAGAAGTCCATCAGAGGCACGACCCATTGCGCAACGCGGCGCAGCAGCTCCTGGTCGCTCCATTGGGCCTTGGCAACAAAGTGGTGCAAGGACTGGTGTTTGGCGCTGGCGTGCAAGGGATCAATCCGCGCGGCAATGGGCTCGACGCTCTTGCGCGACAACGGAAGCATCAAGCCGGTGCAATAACCAGTCAATCCTGAGCAACGCTGAACAAATGCTGTCAAAGTGCCAGTAGCGAACACCCGCGTCCAGCCTTTGTGCAGAGAAGAACACAAAGGCTGCCTGACAATTGAAAACCGGGCTTGGTCGCCAATTTTGTTGCGCGCTTCCATTTAGTCGCTAAGAACTTTGACATCAGATGGTCAAAATCTGATGGGTGCAAACAAAATTTTGGCTCTGCATGACATTGGACTGTGACACGGGACACTCATTGCCGCAGCAACAGCATTTGCTGTTGCTGCGGCAATGGACAACAATGAAAAGCAGCGCCATGTGGTGGACGCTCGCTTAAGCGACTGCTGTGGTCCGTGCGTATCCAAATGGGTCACATGCACTGATTCATGCTTGCGAGAGACAAATCAATTTCGTATCGTTCTGGGACCAGAACATCACGAAACTGGTGTCGCTATTTCATACCCAGCAAACGAAATCGGCCCGTGCGAGCCGACTTTCTAAGGTGAACAAGAAAACTTAGCCTGCAGCATCAACCGGGGGCTTTTCCGGCTCGGCATTCGGCTCCAGCGTCACCGTCCACCTACCTTCGCCGGGTCGGTTATCTGGCTTGTAATAGAGCTTGAACTGACGTTCGACACCACCTTCGTTCACCTGCTCCGTTTGACTGGCCATGGCAAGCGCAGCACCTTGTGCAAATCGGATACGGAAATACGAGGTGTAGCGACCATCTTTGCGCTCGAATACAACCGACGGGAATAGCCTGGCGAGGATGGCACGCAGTTTTTCGGGCGCAAGGTCCGCATCTAACAGTCCGTCCAGCAGGTGGGTTGGGTCGGCTTGCAATTGCGCCACGACCGCGTTCTTCTCGGCCAAAGCGCACCCCGTCTCCATGGCAGAGAGTTGCTGCGTCCTTTTTGCCACCTCCTGTTGGGCTTCAAAATAACGCGCCTCAAGGACCGGGTCATCCTCGCTCACGTTTTGCAGCATCCGCGAAAACCGCTGCTGATTGGCACTCCAGTGCTTTAGCTGTCGTCGGCAATCCTCGGCCGCCTGCTGCTGGCCACCGGCCAATCGCATCTGTAGGGACGCTTTGAACGCATCAAGAAAACCAGGCGTCAGAAACTGCGCCAAGGCGTGCCGCAGAAGTAACTTAATGCCATCGACCGCCACGGTCGCCGTCAATCTGGGCTGTCCAGGGCTGACGCCTTTGGCGACGGTGCAGTTCGCGCAATACACCGACCGTCTGGGGCTTACTGCGCTCAGCACCAAGGTTCCGCCACAACAGCCGCAAGTCATCAGCCCTGCCAGAAAGTGTTTCCCACCGCCATAACCGCTTCGGCTATGGGTCTTCTCGTTGCACTGGCTCCAGGTTTCGTCACTGACCAGACGCAACTCAGGCCGCGCATAGTGTTTGGGATTGACAACATCCCCGCGCTTGCTCGCCCTGTAGCGGTGCGTGGTCGAGCCGTGCCAGACGAAAACACCACGATAAATCGAATTCATCACCAAGTTGCGCACGCGACTCGGTCGCCAGTATCCAACTGCCTCTTTGATAGGCTCACGACTCGTAGGCACCCCCTCACTGTTAAGCCAAGCTGCAATTTGGTTCAATGAAGAACCTTCCTGGCGCATCTGAAACACGCGACGGACGATTTGTGCTTCTGTCTCCTTGACGACCCAATGGGTGCCGATATGGTTTTCACGACCATCGTATACCCGCTTGAAGTCGTAGCCAAAGGCTGGTGTGGCAATCATGTACCCACGCTCGAGCTGCCCTTGCATGCCTCGGCCGACCATGCCTCGCAGCTTGCGAATGTCCTGCTGCGCCAGCACGCCTTGAAGTCCCAAGCGCAATTGCCAGTCGTTGATGTGAGTGTCAATCCCATCGACCGTCAGCATGCGCACGCGTTTGTTCTGCTCCAGCCGACGTATGATTTTGGCCTGTTCGACTCCATCACGGCTCAAGCGTGAAAATTCATCGACGATGAAAATATCGAACGCTGCGGTTTCCCACGCCTGCATGAAGTCACGGAAACCTTCGCGTTTATGGGTACCGGATTCTGTGCCCGATATCGCAGAGTCGTAGAACACCAGCTCGTCTGAAACTGTCAACCCAAGGCGCTCAGCGACTTCGCGGCAGCGTCGAATCTGGTCATCAATCGACGTCTCACTTTGTTTTTCACTCGAATAACGAGCATAAATGGCGACTCTCAATTTCATTGGTCGTCCACCCCTTTCTCCCCTTGGGGATTCGTTTGTTGTTTCAGCTGCTTCACGGCCAGGTCGGCCAGAAGATCAGCCAGTTCCCGCAAGGGCAGTGGTAGGTCCGCCTGTGCCTTGTGGTTGATTCGTATAGGTATAAAAGTGGTGGATGAATGGCCTTTTTCGTTCTCGTGCATATCTGCCCCTATTTCCTTAGTATTTCCATATGCCGGACGCACAGGTGTGTGAGCGTCCGAAAAAAACTCGCCACACCGCGAGCGAGAATGGCGCGCAAGGATGCCGCAGCCATGTGCCTGAGAGCGATTCGCTCTTGTTAGATGCAGCGATCAGATGCCGAGCTGTCAGATGCCTTGCGCACCATCTGGCTCATTTCTGAACCGGTCGGGTTGTAGTAACGCATCGCCATTTGCAACGTTTCCCAGCCCATCACCTTGGCCAAGTCCTGCACCTTGAGGTGGGGCGCCAGGCGTGTGGCGGTGTCATGTCGCAAATCGTGGAAACGTAGGCCCTGGATGCCTGCAGCCTTGCAGGCGCGCTTGAAAGCGCGGTCAAGTCCAGATGTGTCGTAGAAGGTGGTGATGACGCGCTGGCTGGCGCTGCGGGGGAGGGCGGCGAACACGGCGATCGCCTCGTGGGTCAGCCCCACGTCGCGTTCTGAGCCATTCTTTGTTTCTTGCAATGAGAGGTAGCCCTCTTCAAGATGAATCTGGTGCCATTCAAGGGAAAGTATTTCCCCGGCACGCATGCCGGTCTCCAGTGCCAATTTCACGCAGGCCTCGAGCCAGACGGCAGACCCGCGTTGCTGTGGCCGGTGGCAGGCTATGAGCAGGCGCTCTTTCTCATCGCCAACCAGGCGCCGCGTGCGGCCCTTGTTGGGGGTGGGCTTTTTGACCTTCTTCACCTCGTGGGTGAGCGGCAGGCTCCACTCGTTGATAGCGATGCTGTACAAGTTCGACAGCAAGGCAAGTTCAAGGCGCGCCGTGGTTGGGCTGACCTGCTTCAGGCGCGCATCGCGATAGTCGGCAAAGTCACTGGAGTTCAGCGTGTCAAGACTGCGCTGCGCTATCGGATGGCGCTGGAGTTGCTTGATGCGGTTAGCCTCGGTGGTGTACCCTCGTTTTTTGGGGGAGACCGTGGTGAGGTAACGCTCAAGAATGTCATGCAGGGTTATCTGCTTGAGAGCCCGGCGGCTCATGAATTGAGCCTTGTCCATTTGAGATTCCACATCCCGTGCCCATTCCTGGGCCTCGGCGTGGGATTCAAGCGTTTTGGTTTGGCTGGGGTAGCCTTTTCGTCGGACGATGACCTGAAATTGGTAATCGCCCCGTCTGCTGATACTTGCCATCGCTGTCTCCTAAAAAGGGGTATAGCGATGCCGCAGCGCAAAAAGCGCGACAGTGCAGCAAAAATGCAGCAATAAGTCTAAAAAAGCAAAAAGCCCGAACAAAGTTCGGGCTAAGTGCTTGATTTATATGGCTCCTCGACCTGGGCTCGAACCAGGGACCTACGGATTAACAGTCCGGCGCTCTACCAACTGAGCTATCGAGGAACAAGCCTTGAATTATAGCCCGGCGTTTTCGCAGTTTTGGGAGCTGGGTCACAAAAAGTCATGAATTTAAGTGACAGTGCCAGCTCAATTGCAGGGTATCGCTGTGGCATAATTTATGGCTTGTCTCCAACGACAAGGGCGGTTAGCTCAGGGGTAGAGCACAGCATTCACACTGCTGGGGTCGGAGGTTCGAAACCTCCACCGCCCACCAGATTCAGTAAAGAGGACTCGGCTTGTTGCCCGGTCCTTTTTTTTCGTCTGGCCACGGCCAGGGTCTGGCAAGATGCTGTTTTTCACTTGGGCATGCGAGATGGATCAAGTCGAGTGCGTGGTGGTGGGCGCTGGGGTGGTCGGGCTGGCGGTGGCGCGCGCGCTGGCATTGGCCGGGCGTGAGGTGCTGGTGTTGGAAGCCGCCTCGGCCATTGGCACCGCCACCAGCTCGCGCAACAGCGAGGTGATCCACGCTGGCATCTATTACCCGCAAGGTTCGCTCAAGGCTCGGCTGTGCGTGCAGGGCAGGGCGATGCTGTACGAC
The DNA here is from genome assembly GCA_903905735.1 of uncultured beta proteobacterium. GTDB lineage: Bacteria > Pseudomonadota > Gammaproteobacteria > Burkholderiales > Burkholderiaceae_C > Rhodoferax. The sequence continues at coordinate 136,202 of CAIVHU010000128.1, read as the reverse complement.
TACTGCGCGCAGCGTGGTGTGGGGCATCGGCGTTGCGGCAAACTGATTGTTGCCACCACGACTGAGCAGGTGGGTGAACTTCAGGCGATTCAGGACAAGGCTTGCCGCAACGGTGTGACCGATCTGTTGCTGTTGAGTGCGGCGCAGGTGCAGCAACTGGAGCCCACGCTGCGCAGTGAGGCGGCCTTGCTTTCGCCCAACACCGGCATCGTGGACAGCCATGCGCTGATGTTGGCCCTTTTAGGTGACCTGGAGAACGCCGGTGGCATTTTGGCACTGAATTCGCCTCTAACCCTTATGTATAGAGGGCCAACAGCTATCGATCTGGAAGCGTCTGACGGCACGCGTTTGCGCGCGAAATGGGTGGTGAACGCTACCGGCCTGGGTGCGGTGGATCTGGCCTACCGCTGCGTTGGGCTGGAGGCCCGGCACCTTCCGAAAGGGTTCTATGCCAAGGGCAACTATTTCACGCTAGCGGGACCCGCACCTTTTTCGCACCTGGTGTACCCGGTGCCCGAGGCGGCCGGGCTGGGCGTGCACCTGACGCTGGATTTGGGCGGGCAGGCCAAGTTCGGGCCGGACGTGCAGTGGGTGGATTCGCCCGATGACTTGAGCGTGGACCCCACCCGGGGCGAGGCGTTTTACGCCGAGGTGCGCAAATACTGGCCCGGCCTGCCTGATGGTGCGCTGCAGCCCGGCTACGCCGGTATCCGCCCCAAAATCTGTGGCCCGGGCGACCCGGCGGCGGATTTCGTGATCCAGGGACCGGCCGAGCACGGTGTGCAGGGTCTAGTGAATTTGCTGGGTATCGAGTCCCCGGGGTTGACTGCCTCGCTGGCTATCGCATGGTATGTTGCGGACTTGGTGCTGCATTTTCAATAGCTATCAGCGCTTTATCTATAAGGGCTAGAAGGTCTTTTTGATCATCATCGCCGCGCTTTTGACCAGGTCCGGTCCGCTGTAGATCAGCCCGGTGTAGATCTGCACTGCATCGGCACCAGCGCGAATTTTGCTCACCGCATCCTGGGCGCTCATGATGCCGCCTGCGCCGATGATCGGGAACTGCTTGCCTAAAGCGCTGCGCAGCTGGCCCACCACCTGGTTGCTCATGGCCAACACCGGCGCACCTGAAAGGCCACCGGCCTCCTCGGCGTGGGCCATGCCCTTGACTGCCTCCCGGTTCAGGGTGGTGTTGGTGGCGATCACGCCCCAGGCGTTGTTGATCTGGCCGTTGCTGTCTGTGCCATAGCGCTTGAGCGTCTGCGCGATGACGGCCACCTGGTCGGTATCCAGATCGGGTGCGATTTTGAGGAAGATCGGTCGGCGCTTGCCGTGTTGCTGTGCCAGCCGTTCGCGCCGCTCCGAAATCGCGCCCAGCAACGCGTCCAGCGCCTCGTCGCTTTGCAGGCTGCGCAGGTTTCTGGTGTTGGGGCTGGAGATATTCACTGTCACATAGTCGGCATACGGGTACACGCCATCCAGGCAGGACAGGTAGTCGTCGGTGGCGCGCTCGATGGGTGTGGCGGCGTTTTTGCCGATGTTCAGGCCCAGCAGCATGGGGTGCAAGCCCGCGCGCCCAGCCAGGCGGCGCTGGTACAGGGCGGACCGCTTGACGTTGTCAATGAACGCCTGCAAGCCATCGTTGTTGAACCCCAGCCGGTTGATCAAGGCATTCGCCTGAGGCAGGCGGAACATGCGCGGCTTGGGGTTGCCAGGTTGGGCCAGCGGGGTCACCGTGCCAACTTCGACAAAACCGAAACCCATGGCGCCCAGCCCGTCGATGCAGCGGGCGTTTTTGTCCAGCCCGGCGGCCAGGCCGACGCGGTTGGGGAAGGTCAGGCCCGCCAGTTCGATCGGGTCTTCGACGCGGGTAGTTCCGTAAGCCCATTTCAGCGCTGAGCCTTGGGTGCGGGCCAGCGACTCGATGGTGAGCTCGTGAGCGGCCTCGGGGTCCATGCCAAATAAAAACGGGCGCGTCAGAGCGTAGGGGAGTAGAGCCATTGGATAATTCCTGTGATAAACCGATCAACTTCAAGGATTTTCCCCGATGACGCAAGCTCAAAACCCCGCGCCAGCCGTTTTGTCTCAGGACGACCTGAAAACCCTGGTCGGGCAGGCGGCGCTGAAGTATGTGGTGCCGGGCGAGATTGTGGGTGTGGGCACGGGATCCACGGTCAACAAGTTCATTGACGCGCTGGCCAGCATGAAGGATCAGATCAAGGGCGCTGTGTCCAGCTCGGTCGCCAGCACCGAGCGGCTGCAGGCGCTGGGCATCACGGTGTTTGACTGCAACGACGTGGCTGAGCTGTCGGTCTATATCGACGGTGCCGATGAAGTCGACCCAAAGGGTTACCTGATCAAAGGCGGTGGCGCAGCACTCACGCGCGAGAAGATTGTGGCTGCGCAATCGCGCCAGTTTGTGTGTATTGCTGACGAATCCAAGCTGGTCAAGACGCTGGGCAAGTTCCCGCTGCCCGTCGAAGTGATCCCGATGGCTATCAATCGCGTCACGCGCCAGTTTGAGGCGATGGGTGGCACGGTGGTGGTGCGCCTCAAGGATGGCGCGCCTTTGGTCACCGATAACGGTCAGTACATTCTGGACGTGACCGGTCTGCACATCGTCGATCCGCTGGGGTTTGAGTCGCAGGTGAATCAGTGGCCTGGCGTGGTCACGGTGGGCGTTTTTGCGTTCCAGAAAGCCCAAGTCTGTCTGATTGGCGCGGCCGGCGGCGTCAAAACACTGACCTTTTGATACTCTCAGTTTAAGAGCGGGCTGCCTTTATAGAATAAGGGCTAGAAGCGGTTTTTCCATCCAATCGCGCATCAGGGTGGCTTCAATCACCGCCTTGCAGGCCTCTGCCTGCACCCGCATGCACACCTGAGTGTGGGGGATGTCGTCGTGCCAGCCGTGTTGCGGGTAGCTCACCGCCTTTCGTTGCATGATGGTTTGGCCCTGGGCCAAGCCGTCCACCGCCACACGCACGCGTCCGCTCTGCAACGTGAACAACTCGGGGTCAGTCAGCACCACGAAGGCCAGCACGTCGTGCCCGTAGCAGCCGTTGATCTGGCCTACCACAGCGTCATGAGCGCTGTAAAACGCGCTGTAGAAGGCCACCGCGTGGCACAGCGTGTCGGTGGCGAGGTGCTGGTGGTGTTCGGCGATCTGCCGGAACAGGCTCAAAGGCAGGATCACCTGGTGCGTCACGTCCAGCCCGACCATGGTCAGCGGCCAGCCGGCCGTGAATACCGCGTCTGCCGCGTGCGGGTCGTTCCAGATGTTCGCCTCGGCCACCGGTGACACGTTGCCCGATTCCAGCACCGCGCCGCCCATCAGCACCACTTCGCGCACCAGCTTGGGCAACTCGGGTGCCAATTGCAGCGCCGTGGCCAGGTTGCCCAGCGGCCCCACCGCCACCAATGTGATCTCGCCGGGGAACTGGCGCGCCATATCGACGATGAACTGGGCGGATGAGCGCGGGTCCAGTTCGCCCTGTGTTGCCAGGCGCTGCGGCAAATTGCCCAGGCCGTCAGCCCCGTGGATGTAGTCGGGCGGTGTTTCAGGCTTTTTCACTAGCGGCTGGCTCATGCCCACGGTCACCGGAATCTGGCGGCCCGCCAGCGCGCTCAGGTACAGCGCGTTGGTGGCAGCCTGTTCGACATAGACGTTGCCAAAGGTGGTGGTGATGCCGACCACGTCCAGGTCCGGGTGCGCCAGCGCGTAGTACAGCGCCATGGCATCGTCCACGCCGGGGTCGGTGTCGAAAATGATTTTTCTGGGAAGTGTTGACATCGGCTTTAGATGGTTTGGAAGGGGGTGCTGGTGGCTGCCGAAGGGTTCAAATGTGTGGACAAGGCTGTCATGCCGCGCCATCTATGCGTTCGGATTCATGGATTGTGGGGCAGGTCCGTAATGACGGCCTTCTTTGTTTCTCGGTGTGTTGCGGTCCTCACGATGGTCAGCTCATGCCGCAATAGTTGCGCAGGTCATTGAGACTGGCCTCGGACGAAGCGGGTTGCGCTGCCAGAAAGGCGGTGACGGCCTGTGCTGTCGGGATGCTGCTCTGCGCGCCCGGCTGGGTGCAGGCCAACGCGGCAGCCGCACTGGCGCGCTGCATGGCCTGGGTGATGCTGTCGCCTTGGTCCAGCGCCGCCACCAGCACGCCGCAAAAGGTGTCGCCTGCGCCCGTGGTGTCGACCGCGTTCACCGGATAAGCAGGCTGGGTGAAAAAAGTGTTACCCAGTCGGGCCGCGCAACCGCGCTGCCCCAGTGTGACGACCACGCAAGGCACCGCGATCTGTGCCGGATTGGTCATCAGGCTCACCGGGTAGGGGACCACAGCGGCCAATTCACCTTCATTGACGATCAGCACGTCCACCGCAGCCAGCAGTTCAGGCGGCAAGGGCTGGGCCGGGGCCGCGTTCAGCACGACTTTTACACCCTGCGCCCGGGCCGCCTGCGCGTAGGCGGTGACGGTGGACAGCGGCGTTTCCAGTTGCATCAGCAGGTGGCTGAAACCGGTCAGGTCGGGCAGGTGAGCGTATGCGAGTGTCAGGTTGGCGCCAGGGGCGACGGTGATGGCGTTCTCGGCGTTGTCTGCTACACAAATAAAAGCACATCCCGTAGGCTGGTCGGGGGCTAGCACCGTATTTAGCGTAACGTTGGCGGCATTCAATGAGGCCAGCAGCGGTTCGGCATGGCTGTCCCGGCCCACGGCCAGCAGCATGTGGGTTGGCGTGCCGCCAGCACGAGCACAGGCCACGGCCTGGTTGGCACCTTTACCGCCGGGGTAGGTGGTAAAACCTTGCCCCAGCACGGTTTCACCGGGCGCGGGAATGTGTGGAGCGCGGATGACGAAGTCCAGATTGGCAGAGCCAGCAACCAGAATCATGGCGGGTATTTTGTGCAGCAACGAGGGCCGTGATTATGTCGCGCGGGCGGATGTGATTCATCGTGTGCGTTGTTCTGCGGCGTCCCATAGCCACCTACGGCAGGGCGACTGGGTCAGGTGCGTGCGGTTTGTGCGGTTTTGGGGCGCAATCACGCGCGAGGAGTCAGATCAGTTGGCGAATGCTTTATGCGCGCGCCTTGCGCCCCAAAGCCCGGTCACCTGACCCAGTCGCCCTGCCGTGGTTGGATACGGGATATCGCTCGCCAGCACCACCCCCATGGTGCTGCCCATGCTAGTCCAGCACTGTGATCACGCCCGAACCGCGCCCTAAGCGGCTGAAGGGCTGAAAAATCGTGGCATAGTGCTTGTTGTTCAATTTTTCGCCCCGGTTTGACCGGAAACCTGTTCAACTTTTGAAAGTGATTGGTCATGACTCTGAAATCTGCTTTGCGTCTGGGTGTTCTTTCGGTGGCTGTTTTGACCGCAACCGCCGTGCTGGCCGAACCCGCGGTGGTGTTTGACATGGGTGGCAAGTTTGACAAATCGTTCAATGAAGCTGCCTACAACGGCATGGAAATGTGGAAAAAGGAAACCGGCAAGAAATATCTGGAGTTTGAAATCTCCAACGAATCGCAGCGTGAGCAAGCCCTGCGCCGCATGGCCGAGCGTGGTGCCAGCCCGATCATCGGTATCGGCTTTGGCCAGGCATCAGCCATCGAGAAGCTCGCCAAGGAGTTCCCGAAGCAGAACTTTGCCATCATCGACATGGTGGTGGACCTGCCCAACGTGCAGTCGGTGGTGTTCAAGGAGCAGGAAGGCAGCTTCCTCGTTGGCGCCATGGCAGCTTTGGCCAGCAAGACCGGCAAGGTCGGTTTCGTCGGCGGCATGGACATTCCGCTGATCCGCAAGTTCCAGTGCGGCTACGAGCAAGGCGTGAAATATGCCAACCCCAAAGCCGAAGTGTTCTCCAACATGACCGGTACCACCGGCGCGGCGTGGAACGACCCGGCGCGTGGTGGTGAGCTGGCCAAGGCTCAGTTCGCCAAGGGTGCGGATGTGGTGTTTGCAGCAGCGGGCGGCACCGGCATAGGCGTCTATCAGGCCGCCAAGGACAGCGGCAAACTGGCCATCGGCGTGGACAGTAACCAGGACCACCTGCAACCCGGCACCATGCTGACCTCGATGGTCAAGGGCGTCGACGTGGCCGTGTACAACGTGGCCAAGTCCTTCAAACCGGGCCTGCTGGTGCTGGGTCTGAAAGAAGGCGGCGTCGGTTATTCGCTGGACCAATACAACGCCAAGCTGGTGACACCCGAGATGAAGAAAAAGGTGGAAGCTGCGAAGGCCGACATCATCAGCGGCAAGATCAAAGTGGCAGATTACATGGCGGATAACGCCTGCAAGTACTGACCCAGCACATGGTTGAGCCTGCCGCGTCAGCGGTGCGCATGACCGGCATCCACAAGCACTTTGGTGCCGTGGCGGCCAATGCCGATGTTTCGTTGAGCGTTGCCAGCGGCTCGGTGCACGGCATCGTGGGCGAAAACGGCGCGGGCAAAAGCACGCTGATGTCGATCCTGTACGGCTTTTACACCGCTGACAGCGGGCAGATCGAGGTCTTCGGGCAACCCGCAGACATCCGCAACGCCGATGACGCCATCGCGCGCGGGATTGGCATGGTGCACCAGCATTTCATGCTGGTCGATACCCTGACCGCGTTGGAAAACGTGATGCTCGGTGCCGAGCCACACTGGCTGCTTCAGCGCGCTGATGCGCAGGTGCGCAGCAAGCTCAATGCGCTGATGCAGTCCACTGGGTTGCAAATTCCACTGGACAGCCTGGTGGCAGACCTGCCGGTGGGTGACCGCCAGCGGCTGGAAATTCTGAAAACTTTGTATCGTGGCGCCAAGATCCTGATTCTGGACGAGCCCACCGCCGTGCTCACGCCGCAAGAAACGACGCAACTGTTTGGCGTGCTCAAGCGCCTGCGAGAGCAGGGCACCACGCTGATCCTGATCACCCACAAACTCAAGGAAGTGATGGCGCTGTGCGACGTGGTGACGGTGATGCGCGCCGGGCAGGTGGTGGCCGAGGTGCCGATTGCCGATGCCTCCATCGAGAGCCTGGCGCAAGCCATGGTCGGGCGCATAGTGATGATGGGTAGAGCACGGGAGCCTTCTACAAATAAGGGTGAGGTGCTCTTGAAAGCAGAGCATTTGTCGGTCACGGACAGCCTGGGCGTACAGCGCCTGAAAGACGTGAGTTTGAGCTTGAGCGCGGGCGAAATCGTCGGCGTGGCCGGTGTATCGGGCAACGGCCAGAGCGAGCTGATGGACGTGTTGACCGGCTTGATGACACCGAATCAGGGTCAATTGCAACTGCTGGGTAGCACGTTTGACGGCCCGCATTGGCTGGACCCGAGCCAGGCCCGCGCGCTAGGCCTGGCCCATGTGCCCGAAGACCGCCACGCCCGGGCGCTGGTGATGGCTTTTGCCGCCTGGGAATCTGCCGTGCTGGGATATGACGACCTGGCTGACTATTCAAGTCGCGGCTGGATGAACCACACACATATGCGTCAGGCTACTGCCGACATGATGGAACGCTTCGACGTGCGCCCGCGCGACACTGAATTGCCCAGCAGCAAGTTTTCGGGTGGCAACCAGCAAAAACTGGTGCTAGCGCGCGAATTGGGCCGCGCGCCCAAGGTGCTGCTGGTGGGGCAACCCACGCGCGGGGTCGATATTGGTGCCATCGAATTCATCTACGGCCAGTTGCGGGCTCTGCGTCAGGCGGGCTGCGCGGTGCTGGTGGTCTCCAGCGAGTTGGACGAAATTCTGGCCCTGTCGGACCGCGTGCTGGTGATGAACCAGGGCCGCATCGCCGGGGAACTGCCGATTGCCCAGTGCACCGAGGCGGCTTTGGGCCTGCTGATGACCGGGGGCAGCGCATGACCACCTTGCCGCGCTGGGCCGATCTCGTGCTGCTGCCCATCGTGAGTCTGCTGGTGGCTTTGCTGGCCGCCGGGGCGGTGGTGGCGCTTGTTGGGCAAGACCCATGGGAAGTCATCCAGGTGCTGGTGCATGGCGCGTTTGGCACGGCGCGCGGCTTCAGCTACACGCTGTATTACGCCACCACATTTGTGTTTACCGGGCTGGCGGTGGCGGTGGCTTTTCATGGTGGGCTGTTCAACATCGGTGGGGAAGGGCAGGCCATCATGGGCGGCTTGGGCACCGGGCTGGTGGCGCTGTGGTGGTCGGCGTTTTTACCGGCCTGGCTGATGCTGCCGATCATGATGCTCTCAGGCGCGCTGTTTGGTTTGGCCTGGGCGGCGGTGCCCGCGTATTTGCAGGCTTATCGGGGCAGCCATGTGGTGATCACCACCATCATGTTCAACTTCATTGCCAGCAGCGTGCTGGTGTATGTGCTGGTGAACCACCTTCGGCCCAAAGGCTCGATGTCGGTGGAGAGTGAGGCGTTTGCCCCGTCGGCGCATTTGCCTGCAGTGCATGAGGCGCTGGCGTGGGTGGGTATCGACTGGCCGTCTTCACCGTTGAACCTGAGCGTGGTGCTGGCGGGACTGGCCGCGGTGGCCATCTACCTGTTTCTGTGGCGTACACGGGCCGGATACCGACTGCGCGCGGTGGGGTCGAGTCCTGGCGCGGCTGAGTACGCAGGCATCCAGGCGCGGCACCAGGTGGTGATAGCCATGTCCATTTCCGGAGCACTGGCCGGTCTGGTGGGCATGAACGAGATCGCCGGGGTCAGCGGCAAGCTGCTGCTGGAGTTTGTCAGCGGCGCAGGTTTTACCGGCATTGCGGTGGCGTTGATGGGGCGCAACCACCCGCTGGGCATTGTGCTGGCCAGCCTGCTGTTTGGCGCACTGTTTCAGGGTGGGGCTGAAGTGGCGTTTGAGGTGCCGGGTTTCAGCCGCGACATGGTGGTGATGCTGCAAGGCTTCATCGTGCTGTTTTCCGGGGCCATGACCTATGTGATTGCGCCGATTCTGGCGCGCGTGCTGGGCTGGGTCAGCAAGCCGTTTGCGGGTAAGGCCAAATCAGGAGTTGCCCATGGATGAAGCCATGATCGGCTCGATGCTGGCGTCTACCCTGCGGGTGTCCACACCCTTGATTTTTTGCGCGCTGGCGGGCCTGTTTTCAGAACGCTCTGGCGTGGTGGATATCGGGCTGGAAGGCAAGATGCTGCTGGCAGCGTTTGCCGCCGGGGCAGTGGGTGCAGTATATGGATCAACCACGCTGGCGATTCTGGCGGCCATGGCGGTGGCCGTGAGCATGTCGTGGATCCATGGCCTGGCTTGTGTCAGCCACAAAGGTGACCAGGTTGTCTCCGGTGTTGCTATCAATATCATTGCTGCAGGCCTAACTGCTGTGCTGGGTGCAGCCTGGTTTCATCAAGGTGGGCAAACGCCGCCGGTGAGCCCGGAGGTACGTATCACGGCGCTGATGCCAGGTCTGGCTGACGCTGCACGCAGCTGGCCGGTGTTGCCGCATGTGCTGGGTGATGGGCTGCTGGGGCACAACGCGCTGGTGTACCTGGCGCTGGCGCTGGTGCCGCTGGTGTGGTGGGGCGTGTTCAGAACCCGTTTTGGCTTGCGCCTACGCGCGGTGGGCGAAAACCCGCAGATGGTGGATGCGGCCGGTGTGTCGGTCATGCGGCTGCGCTATACCGCGCTCACGCTCAATGGCATGTTGTGCGGGCTGGCGGGCAGCTATCTCGTCCTCGCCCTGAGCGCCAGCTTCTCGCCCAACATGACAGCGGGGCGCGGATTCATGGCGCTGGCAGCGCTGATCTTTGGGCGTTGGCACCCGTTTCGGGCCCTGGCAGCCTGCCTGCTGTTCGGTTTTCTGGATGCCGCAGCGATTCGTTTGCAGGGCGTGCATCTGCCGGGCATTGGCGAGGTGCCGGTGCAGGCGATTCAGGCGCTGCCATACGTGCTAACCGTGGTTCTGCTGGCGGGCTTTATTGGCAAATCTGTCGCTCCCAAGGCGCTGGGCATCCCTTACAGCAAGGAGCGTTGAGTCGAGCTAAGGCGCGTCAGCCTTGAACCCAGCACTTGGGGTAGCGAGGCTCAGCCGCGCAACGCGTTCAACGCTTTGGCCAGCTTGACCTCGACAGGCAAAGGCTCACCACCCATGCGCGCGGCCAGCAGTTCAGCGCACAACACCGAAAAACTCAGTCCCCGTGAACCCAGCCCGGCGCAAATCCACAAGCTGGGCGCATCGCCCTCGTCAAGTGGGCCGACCAGTGGCAGCCGGTCACCGATAACGCAGCGGGTGCCTTTCCAGGTCTGCAAAGCATCCGACGCAAAAGTGGCTGCCAGTTGCACGGACAAGGCAGGCAGCAGTTGTTGCAGGTGTTCAAAGTTGTGGAGGTGGTTTTCAGCGTCGCTGCGCTCAAAATGGTGGTCTGGCTGGTACGACGAGCCAATAAACCAGGCGCGGCCCTGATCTGTGGGAATGCGAGGCACCAAGCTGCTGTAGCCATTGACCGGAAAGCGCGGGAAATCCTTGTCTGCCGCGTCAGAGGTCATATGTAGCGCCCAACTCAGCAGGCCGCGCATGCCATGTGTGGCGGGCAGGCGCTGTACCTGCGCAGTCAATTCCGCGTTGTAGCTGCCCAGGGCATCCAGCAGCGGACGCATGCCGCAGGCGTTGGCAAACACCACACGCTCGGCACTGCACAGCAATTGGCCACTGGCGCTGCGCAAGTGCCAGACCGCACCGTCATGCTGCAAGGTGGTGACTTCTGCGTTGCCCTGAAAAACCACGCCGGGCTGGCTGAGCCAGGCGCGCACCAGTTCAGCCGGTTTGAGCCAGGCTCCGCTGGGGTGCCACAGACCTGGGCCACCGTCTTGCTGATCATCCGTGACGCGCGTGGCCCGGCGTTGCGTTGACCAGTCCTGACCCTCCGGCGGCCAGTGGGCAGGCAGTTGCGGTGTGCCGCCCACCTGGCGCTCCAGCACGCCACTGGCGGCCCATTGGGTGCCTTCTTGCAGATATTGCCGGGCTAGCTGCAGCGTCAGGCGAGCACCAGCGCGTGACAGGCGCGACAGTGGACAGTCGTCGCTGGAGGTGTGTGGCACCACCAGCCCCACCGGCAGGCTGGAAGCCCCGGCTGCAGGTGCATCGGCACCATCGACCACCGTCACCTGCCAGCCGCGCCGGGCCAGCGCGGCGGCTACACTGGCTCCGGCCAGGCCCGCACCAATCACGGCGCAGCGTTGCACCGGTAAAGCCTTTGGTTGCGCGTGCCGACTGGCTTTGAGGGTCCAAGGAGGATCAAATCTGGCTTGAAGCTGGCCAGGGTTCGCATCGGAAGCGGTCGTGGCTTCAGCGCCGATGACAAAACCGACTGTTTGCAGCAGGTCGGCTGGTTCGGTGCCGACAGGCCAGCGACCATGCAACAGGGTTCCCCGTTGACAACAGCGCGCCAACGCCTTGATGGCCCACACCGACTGCGGATCAAACGCACCGGGGAGCGAAGTGATGCCTAACGAAAACATCACTTCATCTGCGTGAAAGGCTTGCTGGCGCAAAGACTCGATGGCATCACCCACGCAAAGCGTCAGGATGACCTGGCCGTCAGCCAGCAAAAAGCGGTGAAAGCCTGGCAGCAGCCCAAACCATTGCGCACTGAGCGTGCGCGCCAGCGACAACAGGCTGTTTTCAGCAGTGCAGGTCAGTAAAAGCTCATCAGGCGTTGGGGGGCGTTGGCACAGGGCCACGTAATGCAGCACCTGGGGACGATGGGTGTCCTGTTGCCAGGCGTGCCAAGTCTCTAAAAAGTGTTGTCCACCGCCAAAACAGGTGTCCAGGATTTGCCAGCCTGGCAAACCCCGCCATCGGGCGGCCAGTGGCAGAACAGGCACAACGCCCGGGTCAGGCGGCTGTGCGCTGGCCAGGATCACGCCTTGGGTGGCACGTAACCTTGCGCTGCGTCTGCACCTTCACCAAAAAAGTGGTTTTCCATCTGCCGCGCGAGGTACTGGCGTGCCCGAGCATCCGCCAGATTCAGGCGGTTTTCGTTGACCAGCATGGTTTGGTGCTTCAGCCACTCGGCCCAAGCCTGCTTGCTGACGTTTTCCCAGAGGCGTTTGCCCAGTTCACCGGGGTAGGGTGCAAAGTCAAGCCCTTCAGCTTCGATGCCCAATTTGATGCATTTCACCGTGCGCGCCATGGTTTTCCTTGTGTTTGTGCTGCTAAAAGGCTGAACTTTAGCAAGGTTTTGGCAACGCTTGCGCTCTGAAGTAAAATCCAGCCCTATGGCAAAAGCAGATACCAAAACCAAAATCGTGGCCGATGGCCTGCGTTACAAATCCAAAGTGTCGGGTTCTCCCTTCACGGCGGCGACTTCCTTTGGCGCTGCCACCATGTCGTGCTTCTTGTGCGGCAAGCACCGGGCCCGCTCCCAGATGATTTCCAAGAAAATTCTGGGCAAGTCGCAGGCGGTGTGCTCTCCTTCCTGCAAGGCACTTGACCTGATGCTGGAAGAAGCCAACAAGAAGCCATCAGCAGACTGATGTTTGCTGCGGTGCTTTCGGTGATTGACCGCGCCACCCGGCGCGTTTTTTGGGCTCTGAGTGCGGTTTGTCTGGCCATGCTGGGCTTTGGCGTGTATTTGCAACTGCACAACCATATTGAGCCCTGCCCGATGTGTATCGTGCAGCGTGATGCTCTGATAGTCATAGCTGTACTGGCCCTGCTGACGGCGACTAGCGGCAAAAAGTCTATGCATATTTTTGGCTCGATCCTTCTCTTGCTGGGCTCTGTCTTTGGCGCATTTGTGGCCGCGCGCCAAAGCTGGCTGCAGTGGTATCCGCCAGAAACGGCCACGTGCGGTCGGGACTTTTATGGGATGATCGAAAATTTCCCTCTCAGTCGCGCCATACCGATGATCTTTCGTGGAACCGGTGACTGTGCAGTGGTGGATTGGACCTTTCTTGGCGGATCCATCGCCAATTGGTCATTTGTCTGCTTCAGTCTGTTTGCCGCACTGAGTGTGCTGATCCTCTGGCGAAAAAGCAGCCGCAGTTGACCGGCGGCTGCAGCGCCTCACAACACAAAGCTGCTCGGGTGCTCACCACGTTCATACACCACATGCGCACGGCCTACCAGCAGGGTGTCAAGCGTGCCGATGTTGGACACCTCCTTGTTGGTATAGGGCAGTTTGTGCAGAACGTAACGCATGGCGTTCAGGCGTGCGCGCTTTTTGCAGTCTGACTTGATCACCGTCCAGGGTGCATCGGCCGTGTCGGTCTCGAAAAACATCGCTTCCTTGGCCTTGGTGTAGTCGTCCCACTTGTCCAGCGATGCCAAGTCGATCGGGCTGAGTTTCCACTGCTTGAGCGGATGCAACTCGCGTTCCTTGAAGCGGCGGAGCTGTTCCTTGCGGCTCACCGAAAACCAGAACTTGATCAGGTGTACACCGCTTTGCACCAGCTGCCGCTCAAACAGCGGTGCCTGGTGGATAAACTGCTGGTATTCGGGTTCTGAGCAAAAGCCCATGACGCGCTCGACACCGGCGCGGTTGTACCAGGAGCGGTCGAACAGCACGATCTCGCCAGCCGTGGGCAAATGCTGCACATAACGCTGAAAGTACCATTGCCCGCGCTCGGCATCCGAGGGTTTTTCCAGCGCCACCACGCGTGCGCCGCGGGGGTTCAAGTGCTCCATGAAGCGGCGGATGGTGCCACCTTTGCCCGCTGCATCGCGCCCTTCAAACAGGATCACGACGCGCTGGCCAGATTCTTTGGCCCAGCTTTGCAGCTTGAGCAACTCCACCTGCAGCTTGTACTTTTCGGCCTCATAGCGCTTGCGCGACATCAGGTTTTTATAGGGGTAACCGCCGCTGCGCCAATCGCTGGCCAGTTCGTCGTCCGGCTTGGTGGCCGGGCCATTCGGGTTGATCTGGTTGCCCAGCAGCATCTGGCGCACGGCATCAATGTCGTCCTGCGAACTGCCTGCCAGCAGGGTGCGCAGGGCGTCAGCCTTGTCGGTGGCGTTGGTCAGGATGTCTTGCAGCGCGTTTTGCTGGCTGCCCCGCGCGGCATCCACGCTGGCACGCACGGCGCGCCGACTGACACCGGCAGTGGTTTTGGCACCCGTGGTGTCGCCCAATGACGTGCGGCGCACCTCAGGTACCGCACGCTTTTTCGGGGTGCGCGAACCGGCAGGTTTGGCAGGTATCAGCGCTGTGGCGGCTACAGGTTTGTCTGAAGGGAGCTGGATTTTTTCGGGTTCTGCCATGGGGTGTTTTCGCTCTGGGTTGGGAAGAATTCAACGCGCAACGAACCTTGCCGCAAAATCATGCGGGTGTCAATGACACCTCCAGCCAGTCACCCACCAAAATCAAAAAATCACTCACAAAGGCAAACTGTCAAAGCCCTCGTAAGTCTTTTTCAGCCAGGTTTTGACGCGCTGGCGCTCGAGCATGCCCAGGCAGTCGTCATCGGGACGGCTGTGAATGGCGGCCCAGAAACTGGCGTTTTGCCGGTCGATCTTGCGCATGCTGGCTTCATGCAGCGCGGGCAGGTTGATGACTTTGGCGCCCAGTGACAGGGCTTTTTCCAGCGCAGGCGAGTTGTCCAACTGCGAAAAATCGGTGCCACGCCCATGATTTTTCACGATGACGTAGTTGGGCCCGTTTTCAAAGGTGTTTAGCAGGCGGCCCAGCAGATCGACCGAATCTTTGCCCGCATCGGCCACATGCCAGAAGTTGACGGCGATGCCCATGTCAGCCAAAACGGCGAACACGTCAGAGTCCTTGATCCAGCGTGCCAGCGGGGCTGCGGTTTGTGCGGCCAAATCCACAATCACGCGCGGCGGTTGGGAAGTGGGGTCAGCAGTCTCGAACGCGCTGGCAATCGAATCCAGGCCTTCGTAGCTGTCCACCACCACCGGGCTGGCGTAGTCAGCATAAAAACGCGTGAAGGAGGTGTGTGAGCGGTCAGTGTCAAAGCCGACAAAGGGCTGTTCCTTGTCGATGAAATACTGCGCCAGCAGACGTGACACCACGGATTTGCCGACGCCACCTTTTTCGCCGCCGATGAAATTGAGTGAACTCATGAAAACTTCCTGTTGTATTGAAAAGAGAGAGGCATCGATCTGACAGCCACATGGTGAGCCAAGCAAGACTCATGCACAGCAGGTGCCCAAGGCTGGCCTGTCAGGACACTTTTTTGACCAGCACCTGGCTCTTGCGGTCCCAGTTGTATTTGCGTTTGCGCGCCTCGGGCAGCCAGTCGGGGTCCATCTGCACGAAACCGCGTTTTATGAACCAGTGCATGGTGCGCGTGGTGAGCACAAAAATGCTGTCCAGCCCGGCCAGCTTGGCGCGCTGCTCAATGCGTTTCAAGACCCGCTCGCCGTCGCCCTGGCCTTGCGATTCATTGGAGACAGTCAGCGCCGCCATCTCGGCGGTGCGAGCCTCGGGGTAGGCGTACAGCGCGGCGCAGGCAAAAATCACGCCGTCGTGCTCGATCACGGTGTACAGACCCACATCGCGCTCGATTTCGGTGCGGCTGCGCTTGACCAGCGTGCCGTCTTTTTCAAACGGTTCAATCAGTTGCAGGATGCCGCCCACGTCATCCACCGTGGCTTCGCGCAGGCTTTCCAGCTTTTCATCGACCACCATGGTGCCGATGCCATCGTGCACATACACCTCCAGCAAAATCGATCCGTCCACCGCGTAGGGAATGATGTGGCTACGTTCCACGCCGCTTTTGCAGGCTTTCACGCAATGCTGCAGGTAAAACGCGGTGTCGCTGGGCTGGTTGGCTTCGGGCAGGTCACGTAGCAGTTTTTCGGCGGCGTCCAGCGGCAGTTCGGTGTCAATCGGGTTGTCTTCACTGACGGGTTGGGTGATGTCGGTGGCGATGCCGGGTACTTCGGTGACAAATATCAGCTTGTCGGCCTGCAATGCGGTGGCGACCGAGGTGGCGACTTCTTCCATCGTCAGGTTGAAGGCTTCGCCCGTGGGTGAAAAACCAAATGGCGACATCAGCACCAGCGCACCCATGTCAAGCGAGCGGGTGATGCCCGCCGTGTCGATCTTGCGCACCACGCCCGAGTGCTGGAAATCCACGCCATCCACAATGCCGACCGGGCGCGCGGTCAAAAAGTTGCCGGAAATCACCCGCACCGTGGCCCCGGCCATCGGCGTGTTGGGCAGGCCCTGGCTGAACGCCGCTTCAATTTCGTAGCGCAACTGGCCGGCGGCCTCTTGTGCGCAGTCCAGCGCCACCTCGTCGGTGATGCGCATGCCTTTGAAGTATTTGGGTGCGTGGTTTTTGGCCTTGAGCTGCTCATTCACCTGGGGCCGAAAGCCATGCACCAGCACAATCTTGACGCCCATGCTCTGGATCAGCGCCAGGTCTTGCGCCAGATTGGGCAACTTGCCCGCCGCAATCGCTTCGCCGCACACACCCAGTACGAAGGTCTGGTTGCGGAATTTGTGGATGTAGGGTGCCACCGATCGGAACCAGGGGACAAAGGTGAAGTTGAAGGGCAGGGACATGGGCAAAGGCGGTTGAGCAGCGTTGACTGGGATAATTACCAATTCTCTACGAAGTTATCGCCTTGACGACTCTGCCCTTGAAAATCGAGTTCCCCGAATCCCTGCCGGTCTCGGCCCGCCGTGAAGAAATCATGGAGGCCATGGCGGAGCATCAGGTCATCATCGTTTGCGGTGAAACCGGTTCGGGCAAAACCACCCAGTTGCCCAAGATTGCGTTGGCCATGGGGCGTGGGCTGTGCAATTACCCGAAAACCTTTCCCGATGGCCGCCCCGCGCCGCGCGGCAAACTCATCGGCCACACCCAGCCGCGCCGCATTGCCGCCAGCAGTGTGGCCAAGCGCATTGCCGAAGAACTCCACACCACGCCGGGTGATGTGGTCGGTTTCAAGGTGCGTTTTCAGGACCGACTGGGGCGCGACGCGTCAGTCAAACTGATGACCGATGGCATTTTGCTGGCCGAAACGCAGACCGATCCGCTGCTCAAAGCCTACGACACCATCATCATCGATGAGGCCCACGAGCGCAGTCTGAACATCGACTTCTTGCTAGGGTATTTGAAGCAGATCCTGCCGCGTCGGCCGGACTTGAAGGTGGTGGTGACCTCGGCCACGATCGACGCCCAGCGCTTTGCCGAGCACTTTGCGTCGTTCCAACCCGCCTCACACCAGCCTGGGCAATCGCAAGCCGCTGCGGGCGAGGTCGTGAAAGATGCGGCGGGGCGGGTGCTGTGCCCGGCCCCCATCATCATGGTCTCTGGCCGCATGTTCCCGGTGGAGCAGCGTTATCGCCCGTTTGAAGAAGCGCGTGACTACGATCTGAACAACGCGATTGCCGACGCGGTGGATGAACTCTGGCGCGACGTGCACAACAGCGGCGACATTCTGGTTTTTTTGCCCGGCGAGCGCGAAATCCGCGAGGCCGCTGACCACCTGCGCGGCCACCTGAGCCACCAGCCGATGTTCCGCGGTGCCGAGGTATTGCCGCTGTTTGCGCGGCTGAGCCAGGCCGAACAGGACCGGATTTTTGACAGCCACAACGGGCGGTGCATCATTCTGGCCACCAATGTGGCCGAAACCTCGCTCACCGTGCCAGGCATCCGATACGTCATCGACGCAGGCACCGCGCGCATGAAGCGCTACAGTTTCAGAAGCAAGGTGGAGCAGCTGCTGGTGGAGCCGATCAGCCAGAGTTCGGCCAACCAGCGCGCCGGGCGCTGTGGCCGGGTCGCCAATGGCATCTGCATCCGGCTCTATGACGAGAAAGACTTTGTGGGTCGGCCCAAGTTCACCGACCCCGAAATCTTGCGAAGCTCGCTGGCCGGGGTGATTTTGCGCATGAAGTCGCTGCGCCTGGGCATGGTGGAAGATTTCCCATTCCTCGAAAAACCCTCTGGTCGGGCCATTGCCGATGGTTACCAGTTGTTGAACGAACTCGGTGCGGTCGATGATGCCAACGAGCTGACCGGGATGGGCAGCGAGCTGGCCAAATTGCCGCTTGACCCGCGCGTGGGCCGCATGATTCTGGAAGCTCGCTCCAGGGAAGCGCTGGACGAGGTGCTGGTGATCGCCTCGGCGCTGAGCGTGCAGGATGTGCGTGACCGGCCCATGGAAGCGCAGCAGCAGGCGGATCAGGCGCACGCCAAGTTTGATGACGAAAAGAGTGAGTTTTCGGGCTACCTCAAGCTGTGGAAGTGGCTGGAAACCGCGCGTGGCGGGCAAGCCCCCAGCGCCGTGGCGGCTGCCTTGCAAAAAGGGCAGGGTGCACCAGTCGCACCGCCGCAGCACAAGCTGTCAAACCGCCAATACGAGCAACTGTTGCGGCAAAACTTCGTCAGCATGCGCCGGGTGCGCGAGTGGCGCGACATTTACAGCCAGCTCCACACCGTGGTGGCCGAGCACAAATGGCGCATCAACACGGCGCCCGCCAGCTACGAACAATTGCATCTGGCGATGCTGGCCGGGCTGCTGGGCAACATCGGTTTCAAGCTCGAAGCGGACGGCGACAAGGGTCCGAGCGTCGAATACCTTGGGGCGCGCGCTATCAAGTTTTACCCGCACACTGGCGCACACTTGACCAAAAAGCCGGGCCGATGGATCGTGGCGGCCGAGCTGGTGGAAACCACCCGGCTATTTGGCCGCGGCATCGCGGCGATTGAGCCGCAGTGGCTGGAGCAGGTCGGCGCGCATTTGTTAAAGAAGCAGTTGCTCGACCCGCATTGGGAAAAAAAGGTCGCCGAGGTGAACGCGCTGGAGCGTGCCACGCTGTATGGCATAGTGATCTACAGTGGCCGACGCGTGAACTACAGCCGCGTCGATTTGCCTGGCGCGCGTGAAATCTTCATCCGCGAGGCGCTGGTGGGCGGCCAGTGGGAGACCAAGCTGCCGTTCTTGGCCGCGAACCAGAAGCTGATCAAGCAGGTGGAAGACCTGGAACATAAGGCACGTCGGCAAGACGTGCTGGTGGACGACGAGCTGATCTACGCCTTTTACGACCAGCAGTTGCCTGCAGAGGTGTGCAGTGGCTTTACCTTTGAGGCCTGGTACCGCGACGCGACCAAGATCAATCCCACGCTGTTGCTGCTGACCAAAGAGGAGTTGATGCGCCACGAGGCGGCGGGCATCACCACCCATTCGTTCCCCAAAACCGTGCGTCTGGGCGGGGTCGACTGCGCTGCCACTTACCTGCATGAGCCGGGTGACCCCAAGGACGGCCTGACCGTGACGGTGCCGATTTTTGTGCTGAATCAGGTCAATGAGGAGCGTTGTGAATGGCTGGTGCCCGGCATGTTGAAAGACAAGATTCAGGCGCTGATCAAGACCCTGCACCAGCGCCCGCGTTCGCGGTTGGTGCCGCTGCCCGAGTCGGCGCACAAGATGGCTGAGCAGTTGAATGAGCCAGCTTTGTTCGGCCACGGCTCATTGATCGAGGCGGTGTTGAAACTGGTGCGTCTGGCCACGACTGTGGATGTGGCGCGTGCCGACATCAAGGTCGACATGTTGCAGCCGCACTTTTTCATGAACTTCCGGGTGGTGGACGAACATGGCCGCCAGTTGGGCCACGGGCGCAATCTGGGTGCCCTCAAAGCCGAGTTGGGTGCGCAGGCGCGCGGTGCGTTTCAGGCGCTGGCTTCTCTGAAGATGGGGCAGGGCGCGGGAACCGCGTCAACCGGTTTTTATAAGGAAAATCAGGCTCCAGCCCTCACGGATCAATGGCGGGTAGCTATCAATAGTCAAGCAGGTGCATCCGCCAGACATTCTGCCGCAGGTTTTCCATCAAAACAGGCTTTAGCCCTCGTCAATCAAACGCAAGCAGCGTCGAATAAAGTAGCAAACACTGTTCAGCCCAACACCAGCCAGCGCCACACCGCCTGGACCTTTGGCGAGCTGCCCGAGCTGCTTGAGATTCAAAAGGGTGGCCAGACGCTGATCGGTTACCCGGCGCTGCTGGACGCGGGTGATGCCGTCACCATCGAGGTGTTTGACGAGCCCGAGGTGGCCGCCGCCAAACACCGCGCCGGTCTGCGCCGCCTGTTTGCGCTGCAGATCAAGGACGCGCTCAAATACCTTGAAAAAAACGTGCCCGACCTGCAAAAAATGGCCGTGGCTTACATGCAGGTCGGCAAAGCGCCGGATGGCTCAGGGACGGGCGGCACGCTGGAAGAGTTGCGCGAGCAGATCATCTCGGTGGCGCTGGACCGGGCTTTTTTGCTCGACCCGCTGCCTACCGATGAATTTGCCTTCAAGCGGCGCGTGGACGAAGGGCGAGGGCGGCTAACCCTGATTTGCACCGAAGTCGCCCGCTTGGCCGCAGTCATTTTGAGCGAATATGCAGTCGCCGCCCGCAAAATCAAGGACACCAAAAATGCCCTGGAAGCCACGGCGGACGCAGCCCAGCAGCTATCACGATTGATGCCGAAGATGTTTTTTAGCGTCACCCCGTGGCCCAGCCTGCAGCACTTTGCCCGCTACCAGAAAGCCATCACCGCCCGGCTGGACAAATACCGTGCCGACCCTGCCCGCGACAGCGCCCGCCTGAAAGAGCTGCAACCGCTGGAGCAGCGCTACTGGCGGCTGGTGGCCGAGCGCAAAGGCGTGGTGGATGACCGACTGCAAGAATTTCGCTGGCTGCTGGAAGAACTACGCGTGAGCTTCTTTGCACAAGAGTTGCGCACGCCGCAACCGGTGAGTGTGAAACGGCTGGAGAAAGCCTGGGCGCAGCTGGTGTGAGGCAAGGCACGCTGGCCAGGCACGCCAGCCAATGATGAAAAACCCGTCTAGCCCTATGAATATATGGGCTAAGTGCTATCTTTTCAGGAATAACCGGCGACCGGAGCCAGCTTACACCGAGGTCTTGCGGATGCGGTTGCCGGTGGAAAACAGTTCATCGACCATCTTCATCATCTGCTGGCCGGGTGCCGAATACGGGTCAAACTCCGGGTGTTTGAGCTGGATCATCGGGTCGTCTTCCGACAGCTGCACATGCGCCATGGCCCAATCGGCGTAGCGGCGCTGGGTGATTTCTTCGAGCACCAGCAGTTGCACATCCTGGTGGTGGCGGTCTTGCGTGATGCGGTTGTACAGGCGGTTGATCACACTGCGCTCGCCCTCGAGCACCTGCAGGTACAGCCCTTGTCCCTGGCACAGCGCGCCAGTGATGCCGCGCGCCCGGTTGGCCCCCAATGCGACCGACAGGATCGAGTCAGTTACCGCCGTCGTTTGCGGCCCCACTGCCCGGCTCACATACAGGAGTCGGATCAGCAACATTTGTTTTCTTGTTTCATCCATGGCAGGAGTGTAAATCAGCCCGTTAGGCAATATTTTTGACCACTTGTCAGCCAATAGCATGCAAGTTTGCCGACAATCGCCCGCTGTATATCGAGTCGTTGAAGGTTTGCTATGGCTGATGTTGTCGTTGCGGGTGGTGGTATTGGGGGCTTGTCTGCGGCGCTGGCTTGCGCACGCTCCGGAGCCAAAGTGAGCCTGTATGAGCGTGCCGCCGAGTTTTCAGAGGTGGGTGCTGGCATTCAAATGGGGCCCAATGTAGTGCGGGTGCTGCACAGCTGGGATTTGAAGGAAGCGCTGGCGGCGGTGGCGGCGTTTCCCGATCGCTTGCAATTTCGTAGCGCGTTAACGGGCGCTGTACTGGGCGAACTGCCTTTGGGGCCAGGTATCACCAAGCAATATGGTGCGCCCTATGCCACCGTCCACCGGGCCGATTTGCATGCTTTGCTGGTGCAGGAACTGCGTGGGCAGACCAACGTGGCGCTGAATCTCAACAACGCGGTGGTCGATGTGGCGCAAACCGACGCCAGCGTCAGCGCCCACCTGTCAGATGGTCAGAAAGTGCAGACGGATCTGCTGGTGGCGGCTGATGGTGCCTGGAGCAGCCTGCGTCAACGGCTGTTGCATGACGGCAAGCCGCAGCCTACCGGGCACCTGGCTTACCGCACCATGGTCCGCCAGAGCGATTTGCCCAAGGCTTTGCAAACCCTTCAGATCACCGCCTGGTTTGGTCCGCGCATGCATGTGGTGCAGTACCCGGTGCGTGGTGGCTTGTGGATGAACGTGGTGGCCATCGTGCATGGTCAGGTGCAGGGTGACATGTCCAGTTGGGACCACAGCGCCAATGCGGCCGATCTGCAGCGCGTCACGCGTGACACCTGCGCGCCGCTGCATGACCTGATTCACGCCATTGAGTCATGGCGTCTGTGGCCGCTGAGCATTCGCCCGCCCATGCGTGGCGCGCATGAGCACGCGCTGGGCCGCGTGGCCCTGCTGGGCGATGCCGCCCACCCGATGGTGCCGTATCTGGCCCAAGGCGCTGCCATGGCCATTGAAGACGCCGCCACCCTGGCGCGGGTGTTGGCGGCGGGTGGTGTGTTTGCTGACGGTGCCCCAGGCGACGCATCGCGTTCGCAGGTGCCGGCCTTGATCAAGGATTACGCCAACCAGCGCTGGCAGCGCAACGCACAGGTGCAGGCGCGTGCCATCAAAAATGGCGAGATTTACCACCTGACCGGGCCCCTGCGCCTGGGGCGGGATTTGGCGATGCGGGCTCTGGGAAGACGTCTGCTCGATCAGCCCTGGCTGTATGGTGGTGGCCCGATCAGGGCCGCTTGACATTATGCTAGATAAAAAATAGCTGCTAGCTTTGATCTATAAGGGCTGGAGGCCAATTTGTTCTTGTATCTCAGCCCCATTGCTGCTCGGGCACTGAGCGAGCGATCACAGCCTTGGCCTCATAAGGCAAAAGCTTGTCTTTGAAGAAAGTCACGCGTCAAAACCGCTTATAATAAGAACAATTCTCATTTGGCGAGCTTTATGACCGCAGAACACATTCAATCCAAGGCAGCTTTTGGCCCATTGATCGGCCTGCACCAGTTGGCGCGGCAAGCCCGTGCTGTGGTGGTTGGCATGAACCCGACGCTGGACGACGAAGAGCGCGGCATTGCTCTGCGCCTGCTTGAAATTGGTTTTCTGCCCGGCGAAGTGGTGCGTGTCATTGCCCACGGCTACCCCAGCCATGACCCGCTGGCGGTGCGGGTCGGGCACACCACCTTTGCCCTGCGCAGCCACGAGGCGGCGCTGGTGCAGGTGCGCCTGGTTTAAGGCGGGACCACGCACATGGTTGATCATTCACAACTGCCGCCGCTGCGTGTCGCGCTGCTGGGTAATCCCAACTGCGGCAAGACCGCGCTGTTTAACTTGCTGACCGGTAGCCGCCAGAAGGTGGCCAATTACGCCGGTGTCACCGTGGAGCGCAAAGAGGGCCACCTTGAAACCGCTTCAGGCCGTAAAGTGGTGGTGCTGGACCTGCCCGGTGCCTACAGCCTCAACGCCCTGAGTGCCGACGAACAAATCACCTGCGACATCGTCACCGGGCACCGCGCTGGCGAGCCCTTGCCCGACCTGATCGTTTGTGTGGTGGATTCCACCAACTTGCGTCTCAACCTGCGGCTGGTGCTGGAGGCGCGTGCCCTCAAGCTGCCCATGGTGCTGGCCCTGAACATGTGCGATGCCGCGCGGTCCAGCGGAATATCCGTGGACCATGACATGCTGTCGCGTGAACTGGCCATGCCGGTGATCGAAACCGTAGGCATCCGTCACGATGGTGCCCAGGAACTGCTGACTTACCTGGCCAATGTCCATCTGGCCCAATTACCCAGGCGACTCAACCATACGCTGACCTGGCACGCGCCGAGTGTGGAGGAGGTCATGGCCACCCAGCAGGAGGTTCGACGTATCGTCAATCTGACGGTCACCGAGCCGACAGAGAGTCTGCACCGGGACGATGCCATCGACGAGATCGTGTTACATCCGCTGTGGGGCATGCTGGTGCTGGCGGTGACGTTGTTTTTGATGTTCCAGGCAGTGTTCAGCTGGGCCGTGTGGCCGATGAATGGCATCAAGTCGGTCATGGACGTGCTGTCCAACTTTGTGCGCGGCCATTTGTCAGAAGGGCCGCTGAGCAGCCTGCTGGTGGATGGCGTGCTGGCCGGGGCCGGGGGGGTGCTGGTGTTTTTGCCGCAAATTCTGATCCTGTTTTTCTTCATATTGGTGCTGGAAGACTCCGGCTACCTGCCACGCGCGGCGTTCTTGCTCGACCGGGTGATGGGCACGGTGGGGCTGTCGGGGCGCTCGTTCATCCCGCTGCTCTCCAGCTTTGCCTGCGCCGTGCCGGGCATCATGGCCACCCGCACCATCACGCATTGGCGTGACCGGCTGGTGACGATCATGATCGCGCCGCTGATGACCTGCTCGGCACGGTTACCGGTGTATGCGCTGCTGATTGGTGCCTTCACCCCCAGCCGCGCGGTGTGGGGCGTGTTCAATCTGCAGGGGCTGGTGATGTTTGGTCTGTATGTCGGCGGCATTCTCTCGGCCATGGCGGTGGCAGCCGTGGCCATGTTGTGGCGCTCCGGGTCGCGGCCGACGCCGCTGGTGATGGAGCTGCCGTCTTACCGACTGCCCAACGTGCGCAGCCTGGGGCACGGTTTGTATGAGCGGGCCTCGATTTTTGTCAAACGGGTGGGCGGCATCATTCTGTCGTTGACCATTTTGCTGTGGTTCCTGGCCAGTTACCCGGCACCGCCCGACGGTGCCACCGATGCGGCCATCAACCACAGTTTTGCCGGCATGCTGGGGCATTGGCTGGAGGTGGTGGTGGCCCCGATTGGCTTCAACTGGCAGATTGCGGTGGCGCTGGTGCCTGGCATGGCTGCGCGCGAGGTGGCGGTGGGTGCGTTGGGCACGGTGTATGCCTTGTCAGCAACGGGTTCCGACGTGGCGGCGCAGTTGTCGCCCTTGATCGCGCAAAGCTGGTCGCTGGGCACGGCCTTGTCGCTGCTGGTGTGGTTTATCTTTGCGCCGCAGTGCATCTCGACCCTGGTGGCGGTGCGCCGCGAAACCAATTCATGGCGTTACCCGCTGCTGATGACGGCTTATCTTTTTGCGCTGGCGTATGCGGCAAGTTGGGTCACCTACCGCCTGACCCTCACGTCCACTGGGGCCTGATATGACGCAAAACTGGATTGTGGGTGTGCTGGTCGGTGTGGCAGCGCTGTATGCCGTCTGGTACGTGCTGCCAGCCAGCATGCGCCAGCGCCTGGGGCGGCTGCACAGCGCGCTGGGGCGCGCACCTACTTGCACGTCGTCGTGTGGCAGCTGCGGCAAATGCCCTGGTTCCACCACGGGCGCAACTGCCCAAGTCGAACCGGGTCAGGCGCAACCGATCACCTTTCACCGCAAGCCCTGAATCTGCCGTTGGGGGTGGCAGCGCAGCGTGGCTCAGCGTCTTTGGTGGATCGGCGAGTCTTTGGCAATGCCCCAGTCTGGTGCGGGTGGCGTGTCAGGCGGTGCGTAGGTGTTGTATTTCGCCGTGAAATAAATGCCCACACCGAAGAAGGTGATCAAGGCGATTGCGCCCAGCGCCAGCTTCAGCACCGTTTTCCAGAATTCTTTGTCTTTGTCGTCAGGCACGGCAGCTCCTGCGCTCAGGTCAGTCAGGCTGGCGGCCCAGCAACAGGAATTCCATCAGCGCTTTTTGCACATGCATGCGGTTTTCGGCTTCGTCCCAGACCACGCTTTGGGGGCCGTCCATCACATCGGCATCCACCTCTTCACCCCGATGAGCGGGCAGGCAATGCATGAACAGTGCGTCCGGTTTGGCCACCGCCATCATGTCCGCGCTGACGCGCCAGGCGGCAAAGGCCTGCTTGCGCACTTCGTTCTCCGCTTCATATCCCATGCTGGTCCAGACATCGGTGGTGACCAGATCGGCACCCCGACAGGCATCCAGCGGATTACTATAAGTTTCATAGCTACCAGCGCTTATGCCATTTGGGCCAGAGGCTATTTTTTCATTCACTTCGTAGCCGCTGGGCGTGCTGACATTCACCTTGAAATCCAGCAGTGTGGCGGCTTGCAGCCAGGTGTTGGCCATGTTGTTGCCGTCACCCACCCAAGCAACGGTTTTGCCCTGGATCGGGCCGCGATGCTCAATGAAGGTGAAGATGTCAGCCAGAATCTGGCACGGGTGGAACTCGTTGGTCAGGCCGTTGATGACCGGCACGCGGGAATAGTCGGCAAAACGCTCGATCTTGGTTTGCTCGTAGGTGCGGATCATCACCAGGTCAGCCATGCGGCTGATGACGCGGGCGCTGTCTTCAATCGGCTCGGCGCGGCCCAACTGGCTGTCGCCGGTGGTCAGGTGCACCACGCTGCCGCCCAACTGGTACATGCCGGCCTCAAAACTCACGCGGGTGCGGGTGGAGGCTTTCTCGAAAATCATGGCCAACGTGCGGTCCACCAGCGGCTGGTGGCGGGTGAAGGTTTTGAACTTGGCCTTGATGAAGGCGGCGCGTTGCAGCAGGTAGGCGTATTCGTCAGCGGTCAAGTCCGAGAACTGCAGATAGTGCCGCACGGGAGGCGCGCCTTTTGGGATAGTGCTGGGGATGCCAAAACTGACCGGGTTCATGGGGTTTCCTTCAACAGGGCAGAAATCAGGGGGCACAGTTTGGCGACGATCTCGTCCGCCTCGGCGCAGCTCAAGATCAGCGGCGGTACCAACCGCACCACGCTGTCGGCTGTCACGCTGATGAGCAAACCGGCATCGGCCGCACGCTGGGTGAGGGCACCGCAAGGTTTGGCCAGGTCAATGCCCAGCATCAAACCCTGGCCGCGGATTTCCTTGACGCTGCCGTCTGCCAGCTCAGCTGACAGGGCGGCTTCCAGACCGGCTTTCAGGTGCGCGCCCACCGTGGCGGCATTGGCCAGCAGGCCGTCTTCTTCCATGATGCGGATGGTTTCAACACCGGCACGCATGGCCAGGGGGTTGCCGCCAAAAGTGGTGCCGTGGTTGCCGGGCTTGAAGATATTGGCGGCTTTGGGGCCGGCTACTACCGCACCTACCGGCACGCCCGAGCCCAAGCCCTTGGCCAGCGGCATCACGTCGGGCACGATGCCCGCCCACTGGTGCGCAAACCACTTGCCGGTGCGGCCCATGCCGCATTGCACTTCGTCAATCATCATCAGCCAGTCCCGCTCATTGCAAAGTTGGCGCAGGTCGCGCAGGTAGTCGAGATCCATCGTGTTGATGCCGCCTTCACCCTGAATGGCCTCAAAAAACACCGCGACCACGTTGCGGTTGCCCAGGGTGGCCGCGCGCAGGGCCGCCATGTTGTTGATGGGGACGCGGATGAAGCCTTCCACCAGCGGGCCAAATCCGGCCTGGATCTTGGGGTTGCCCGTGGCGCTCAGGGTGGCGATGCTGCGGCCATGGAAGGCTTTTTCGTAAACCACGATCTCCGGCCGGTCAATGCCCTTGTCATGGCCAAACTTTCGCGCCAGCTTCAGTGCTGCTTCGTTGGCCTCCAAGCCGGTGGAACAGAAAAATACATTGGTCATGCCTGAGAGCTCCACCAGCTTTTTCGCCAGCACCTCCTGGTTGGGCACGTGGTAGTAATTGCAGCTGTGGATGATTTTGCTGATCTGGTCTTGGAGCGCGGGCACCAGCTGCGGGTGGTTGTGACCCAGCGTGTTGACCGCAATGCCGCCCAGCGCGTCCAGATATTCCTTGCCATTCACATCCCACACCCGGCAACCCTGGCCGTGAGAGAGGGCGATGGGCAGTCGCCCATAGGTGTTCATCACGTGCGGGGAGGCGGCTTCGATGAAAGGGCTGCTTGCGGTCATGCGGTGATCTCCATGAGAAAACAAAGCGGCCCAACGTCAGTTGGGCCGTTGAGAGATGATTTTAGACCGATCAAATGAGCCGCCAAGTGTCATACTGGTCGACGTTGTCAAAGATGACTGGCATGCAAAGTGCATACAAAGTGCGTGCAACTTGATAGGGATCAAGTCTTGTATAAGACTGGGAATCAGCACTACAATACTTGCTGCATCGCAACATCTCGTCAAAACCCAACGATTGGCCGCTACAAGATGGTTTCACAAACTCCAAAAAAAGTCTATATCCTGGGTTTGACCCACAGTGGCCGCGCCTTTCGCCCCAGCGATTGGTCTGAACGGCTGGCCGGTGTGATGAGCCAGTTTCGTCCCGGCATGATGTTGCCCGGCCGCCATTTCACCTATTCGCCTTGGTGTGTGCCCACTGCGGTCAACGGTACTCGCTGCGTGATTGTCGATGAAGCCCTGCGTGCCCACAACGTGATGGCCTGGGACTTTTGCATGAACTTTGCCAAGGACAACGAGTTGCAAACCTTCGAAGGCGTGCCGCCAGTCGGGCACGGTGCCCCGGCCAAAAAATCGCACGCCTGAACGCTACTGTCGACCCAGACGCAAAAAAGCCGTCGTGAAACGGCTTTTTTGCTTTTGCTGACAGCGCACCCGTTACAAACGGCGTTGTACTGAAACTTTGTGGGACAGACCGCAGCGGCGAAGCCGCCAGCTCTGTCCCCAACTGATCAGGTTAACGTGCGGTTTGCCTGAAAATCAGGCAGCGACGGCCAAGGCTTTCACCTTGGAAGACAGGCGGCTCTTGTCGCGTGCGGCCTTGTTTTTGTGGAAGATGCCCTTGTCAGCCACGGTATCGACCACGGCTTGCATCTTGGCAAACAGCTCGGTTGCCTTGGCCTTGTCGCCAGTCACCACGGCTTTTTCCACGTTTTTCACCGCAGTGCGGTATTGAGAACGCAGCGAGGTGTTCGCCGCGTTGATTTTGATGTCCTGACGGACGCGTTTACGGCCCGACGCCAGGCGTGGGTTCTTCTTTTTGGGTTTTCCAGATGCCATGATGAATGTTCCTTGAGTCTGTGGATGTTGTCAGCAAAGCCTGCGATTCTAGCAGTTCTCCGCTGGCTTGGACGTGAGCTGCGCAGCGCAGCTACACTTTGGCGTGTGAGCCTCTTCAAATCTGCCTCCGTCGTCTCCCTGTTGACCCTGTTGTCGCGTATTGCCGGACTGGTGCGCGAGCTGCTGATTGCGTCGACCTTTGGTGCCTCGGCGCTCACCGACGCGTTCAACGTCGCGTTTCGCATTCCCAATCTGTTTCGGCGCTTTTTTGCTGAAGGTGCCTTCAGTCAGGCTTTTGTGCCGGTCTTGGCTGCAACCAAGGCGCAGCAAGGTGAGGCTGCCACACGGGTGCTGATTGACCGGGTGGCCACGGTGCTGGTCTGGGCTTTGTTGGGCTTGAGCGTGCTGGGTGTGCTGGGCGCGCCGGGCTTGGTGTGGGTCATGGCCAGCGGCCTGAAACAAGACCCGCATGGTTTTGATGTTGCGGTCGTCATGACGCGCTGGATGTTTCCCTACATTGCCTTCATGTCGCTGGTGGCCCTGGGTGCCGGGGTACTCAACACCTGGCGGCGTTTTGCTGTGCCCGCAGTCACGCCGGTGTTGCTCAATGTGTGCATGATTGCGGCCGCTTGGCTGGTCGCGCCATGGTTCAAAGCCATAGGCATCGAGCCGATTTACGCCCTGGCGGGCGGCGTGCTGCTGGGTGGTGCAGCGCAGTTGGGGGTGCAGTGGTGGGCCCTGAGGCGACTGAATCTGCATCCGCGCATGAGCTGGCGCTGGTCGGCGCTGCGCGTGGCCTGGGCCTGCACGGAGACTCAAAACATTCTGCGCCTGATGGGTCCGGCGCTGCTGGGGGTGAGCGTGGCGCATATCTCGATGCTGATCAACACGCAGATTGCCTCGCATTTGCGTCCGGGCAGCGTGAGCTGGATCACTTACGCTGACCGGCTCATGGAGTTTCCCACCGCATTGCTGGGCGTGGCCATGGGCGTGGTACTGATGCCGCAGCTGGCCAGCGCGCGTGCCAGTGGCGACAGCGCCAGATATTCCGGCATGCTGGACTGGGGTTTGCGGCTGGTGGCGGTGACGTCCGTGCCTTGCGCGGTGGCCTTGCTGGTGTTTCCGACACCGCTGGTGGCCGTGCTGTACCACTACGGGGCGATGAGCGCCTTTGACGTGCAGCAAGTCACCTATGCGCTGATGGGCTGGGGCACCGGGTTGATCGGCATTGTGGCCATCAAGGTTCTGGCACCGGGCTACTACGCCAGCCAGGACACCAAAACTCCGGTACGTGTCGCCGTCGGCGTGCTGGTGTTCACCCAGTTGCTTAACCTGTTTCTGGTGCCCATTTTTGCCCATGCTGCGCTGACGCTGTCGATCGGCATTGGTGCGATGGTCAACGCAGCCTGGCTGTTGGTGGGGCTGGTGCGGCGCGGCAGTTACAAGCCCGAACCCGGCTGGGGCATCTTTCTTTTACAAGTGCTGGCGGGCTGTGTTTTGCTGGCAGTTTTCTTGATGTGGGCCAATGGCCACTGGGACTGGACCGCCTTGCGCGCCGAGAAGTTAAAGAGAGTTTGGCTCATAGCCCTTATTCTGTCTGCGTCAGCAGCTATTTATTTGGGAGCGATTACCGTGGCGGGATTGCAATTGCGCCAATTGCTGCGCCGATAGACAATGTCTGACATGAATCTTTCCCTGAACGTCCCCACGCCGCTGGAGTATTTCGCCTCGCTGGTGCACACCGATGCTGACTTCGCGCTGCTCGAAGCCGCCGTGAGTCTGGCGCAGGACGAGTATCCTGACATCAGCGTGCAGCAGGTGCTCGGTGAGATTGACCAGCTGCTGGCGCGCCTGCAGCGCCGCCTGCCCGCAGATGCCGGCCCGCTGCAAAAGCTGCGCGCGCTCAACCAGTTTGTCTATCGCGACCTGAACTTCGCGGGCAACTTCAACAATTACAGCGACCCCGACAACAGCTACGTGCATGTGGTGTTGCGTACCCGCCTCGCCATACCGATCTCAATGGCCGTCATTTGGCTGGAGCTGGCGCAAGGCATCGGCCTGAAGGCGCGCGGCGTAGCTTTTCCGGGGCATTTCATGGTCAAGGTCAACCTCAGCGAAGGCCAGGTGGTGATCGACCCGCTCACCGGCCAGTCGCTCAGCCGCGAAGAACTGGCCGAGCGGCTGGAACCCTATCGGGGCCTGGGCGGGCTGGTGGACGATCAAGAAGTGCCGCTGGGCCTGTACTTGCAGGCCGCCAAGCCGCGCGAGATCATCACCCGCATGCTGCACAACCTGAAAGAAATCCACGCTGCGCAGGAAGACTGGCAGCGGCTGATTGCGGTGCAAGACCGGTTGATTGTGCTGCTGCCCCAAGCCTGGCAAGAGTACCGCGACCGTGGCCTGGCCCACGCGGAAGCCCGCCACCCCGGTCACGCGCTGGAAGACCTGGAAACCTACCTGGCCAACGCCGGTGCCACCTTTGACCGCCCGGCCATTGCTGCCCGCGCGGCAGAGTTGCGCCGCGCCACGCACTGATCGGGATTTGGCTTAGCGCACAGGGGGCGGCAGCGCATTTCCGGCGTCTGGTAGCCCCAGACCACCTTCGCTTCACCCTGGTGCTCCCAGAGAGACTCATTGCGCCCCTGATAGCGCGCACCGCTGGCGCTGCGTTGCTGCACCATGAATGACACCGAGTCACCCCACTCGGCGATCAGCGTGGCCGGGTTGGTGTTGAAAAACGTGGCCACCACCTCGTTGGCCGGGTTGCCGTCGCAGGCATAACGCACCGTGGCCATGGGTGGTATCAGCCGGTAGCGTGCCTGCAGCTCGGCGATGCGCAGGCGGTAAGACTCGGCGATGCACTGGTGCCGGTCGGCGCTTTTCCAGCAGTCGTTGCGGCCCTTGATCCAGCCGCGCTGCTCGACTTTGAGCAGGGGCGGGCGCTGGTTGTGCGCCTTTTTGAGCGCGGCGGCGTACACCTGGGCCATCTGGCGGTCCAGCTTGGACAACTCAACGTCGACGCAGACGATGGCCTCGGTACTTGGTTGGCGCACCTTGGCGCAATCAAAACCGGGGCTGGCCGCGTGGGCAGCGCTGCTCAGGCACAGCGCCAACAGGGGTGCGTTTTTCTGAATGAAGGCGTTGGTCATGTCAATACCTGGGTGGAAGTGGGTCGTACCGGCCAATTCGTGAGGCTGGTGATGGTGCATCTTGCAAGCTAAATTGGCCTCTAGCCCTTTTTATATATGAATAAGTAGCTATGCTTTTTGTAATGATCAAGGCTTGGCTTTCTCCTGGATTCTGCACGACTTGGTCAATGCCGTCCCTGGCAAAGCCTGTGGGCGCAGGTCAGCAAGTACCCGCCGGACAGCCGTGCGACTCCCCAGCGGACAAGACCCCCAATAAAACCGCATCAGTCAGGCGCGCGTACATTTGGCCGCTTCCACTGACTCCCAAAACCTACATGTCCAAATTATTGAAGCCAGCCGCGCCCGACCCCAAGCAAATCCAGATTCTGGCGGCGTTGCCGAAAGCGGAGTACGAGCGCCTGTTGCCCGACCTGGAACTGGTGGCCATGCCGCTGGGCTGGACCATGTCGGAGTCTGGCGACCACGTGAAGTACCTGCACTTTCCGGTGTCGGGCATCGTGTCACTGATTTATGCGCTGGAAGATGGCTCGTCCAGCGAAATCGCCTTGGTTGGCAGCGAAGGACTCGTCGGTATTTCGATCTACATGGGCGGCGAGAGCCTGCCCAGCAGCACCGAAGTGCAAAGCGCCGGCCAGGCCTACCGGCTCAGCCGAAGAGTCATGAAACACGAGTTCGAGCAGGGCGGCCAACTGCAACACCTCGCGTTGCTCTACACCCAGGCCCTGATTTGCCAGACCTCACAAACCGCCGTGTGCAACCAGCACCATTCGGTGGAGCAGCAATTCAGCCGATGGCTGTTGATGAGTTTTGACCGCCTGCACAGCGACAAGATGACCATCACCCAGGAGCAGATCTCGCACCTGCTGGGCGTGCGCCGCGAGAGCGTCACGCAAACGGCGGGCAAGCTGCAAAAAGACGGCTCCATCACCAAGGCGCGCGGCAGCATCACCGTGGTCGATCGCGCCAAACTGGAAGCCCAGGCCTGCGAGTGTTATGCCGCCGTGAAAGAGGAGTGTGAGCGGCTACTGCCGCCGCCCAAGGTTGCACACTGATCCGCAGCATCAAGGTCAGCGGGTTGATGGGGGAGGGTTGTAATCCGCAGTGGTCGTCAACCTGTCTGGCCTGCGGGTGCAACGCATGAACCGGCAATGCCCGCACCCTTGCATTGTGTGAAATGGTTGGCGCGCGGGCTGGCTGTCTGACTTGCATCTAAACGCAAGCCGCCACGGACGAATACCCGCTTTCAGGGCATCCACTTGCGATCAATTGGATTGATCCTGTTATGGCACATGTGCGAATAGATAGCCATCTCTTTGCTGTGACCTTCTTTGTTCAGGTGTTTACCCCAACAAACTAGGGTAATCGCCCGATACCACTGAACCATTGGTGTACCTAAAGTACAGGCCGTGTTCAGTCCTATATCCCAACCTTTCACTACCGCAATCACGCATGCCTGGGTGCCGCCGTCTGCCTCGCCGACGCTCACACACTGAACTTGCAGCGACGCGTTTCTGTTTCGGTTACCCACCCGCCACTTAATTCAGGAGTCGTTCATGGCCTTAATCAAAAAACCTGTTACCAGCAATATCAGTTCCGGCATGGCCGACGCGGGTGGGGGCAGCGGCCGCACGTCGGCCAGCGCCGCCCGTGACGCCGAAGTTCAGCGCAAGCGTGCCCGAACCCTGGCCAAACAGCAGCAAGCGGCAGAGCGAATCGCCGCTGCCACGGGACAAATGGCCTCGGGTATTGCTCAAGCGGCTTCTGCAGCTGAAGAACTCAAGCGTGCTGCCGACCAGATTGCCACCGGTGCAGAGGAAGCTTCTGGTGCTGCCCAAGAGTCGCTGGCAGCTTTCAAACAGGTTGAAGGTTCCATCAACCGCCAATTGCAAAACGCTGACTTGGCGCGCACCCGTGCTGAAGCAACGCAGGTGCTGGTGGTCAGCACCAGTGCCGATGTAGCCAACACCATCACCAATGTGGGCATTTCGGCACAGCGCCAAGCGGCGTCTGTCGGCATGGTGGCCGAGCTGGAAAAACAGGCGGCCAACATTGGTGACATCGTCAAGGCTGTCGCGCGTATTGCCGACCAAACCAACCTGCTGGCGCTCAACGCTGCCATTGAAGCCGCCCGGGCTGGTCAGCATGGCAAGGGTTTTGCCGTGGTGGCTGATGAGGTGCGCACGCTGGCTGAAACGTCCGAGAAAAGCGCCAAGCAAATTCAGGATTTGGTGGGGCAGATTCAGCAAGAAGTCAAAGTGATTGCCGAAGGCATTGGCCAATCCGCCAAAACCGTTGAAATGGAGGTGGAGAATGGCAAGGTCATCACCCAGCAGTTGGAGCAGATTCGACTCGACACGGTTGAAATCGTCAAAGGTGTGGGTGAAATTGCCGTAGGTGCCCAACAGTCGCAAACCGCAGCGCGCCAGGCCTTGAAGGGCTCGGAAGACATTGCCGCTGCTGCGCAAGAACAATCCGCCGCCGCTGAAGAAGCCGCCAAAACCGTGGCCGAGCAATCCCAGGCGCTGGCCACCAGCGAGCAAACGGCGCAGCACTTGTCCGAGTTGTCTGAAGACCTGAAGAACTCTACCGATGTAGCCAAGAGTGCCGAAGAAGTGGCTTCAGCCGCTGAAGAGTTGTCCTCGGCTGTGCAGGAAATCAGCCGCTCTGGCTCTCAAATCATGACCGCCATTGACCAGATTCGCAGTGGTGCCAACGTGCAGTCGGCTGGCAGCGAAGAATCTTCGGCGGCGGTCACGCAAATCGAGCGCGGTGCCCAGGTGGCCATGCAGCGCGGCCAAGCCGGCGCTGAAAAAGTGGCTGCCATTCGCGCCCTGCTGGCCACCAACAAGACCTCGGTCGATTCGCTGATTGCCAACGTGCTGTCGTCAGCCGATGCAAGCAAGGTCAGCATCAAACAGATCAAGGAGCTGGCGCTGGTGTCGCGCCGTATCGACAAGATTGTGGACGCCATCACAACCGTGTCGATTCAGACCAACATGCTGGCGGTGAACGGCTCAATCGAAGCCGCGCGCGCTGGCGAGTTCGGCAAAGGTTTTGTGGTGGTCGCCACCGACATCCGCAACCTGGCGCAAGACTCTGCTGAAAACGCCGACCGCATCAAAGACCTGGTCAAAGCCGTGCAAGACCAGATTGCTGTGGTGGGACGTGATCTGGACGAAATTGTTGCCTCCGCACTGGCCGAGGTCGGAAAAGCCAAGGCCACAACCCTCAATTTGTTGACCATTGAGGCCAATATTGCCGACGTTGAAAAAGGCTCAAGCGAAATTTTGGCCGCAGCCAATGAGATTGGCGCGGCGGTGGCGCAGGTCAAGCGCGGCATCGAGCAAATTTCTGCTGCAGCACAAGAGGCGGCCAAAGCGTCTGACGAGGCCGCTGCGGCAGCCAAACAGCAATCGCAAGGCGCAGAAGAGCTGGCCAGCGCGATCGAGGAAATTTCTTCTTTAGCCGACGAGCTGCAAAGCGCCTGACTGAGGGCTAATCAAAATGACAAGCGAAACTTCAACTGAGGTGTCTGCTGCGGCTGATGGCAAAGTCATCGCGCAGTCGTCAGACACGCGCCAGTATGTGACATTCGTGGCGGGCGACGAAGTCTTTGCGGTGGAGATGACTCCCGTGCAAGAGATCATCCGCGTGCCCAGTGTGGTGCGGGTGCCACTCTCACCACCCACCCTGGAAGGCCTGGCCAACCTGCGTGGCAAGGTGCTGCCGATTGTGTCGCTGCGCCGTGCGCTGGGTTATGCCGAACGCGAGTCCGACGATGCCTCTCGCGCGGTAGTGATCGACCTGGGCCAGCCGCTAGGCTTCGTGGTGGACCGGGTCGCCAGTGTGGTTGGCGTGGAAGGCAGCAAGATTGAGGGCGTGGAGGGCATCAGCGGCACCGTCAATACCGAACTGCTGTCGGGCCTGATCAAGGATATTGGTGGCCATGCCATGGTGATGGTTCTCAATTTTGAGAAACTGATTGCCCAGGAGTTTGCTCACATTGCCGCCATCAGTCGCGCTCAGGGCACGGTGGCTGCCAAAGGCATGGCCCAGGCCGCTACCGATGACGGCGGCCGCGCTGTTGATGCCGAGCTGCACTTGGTCAGCTTTGACGTGGCTGGCCAAGAGTACGCCATTGCCATTGAAGACGTTCAAGAAATTGTGCAAATCCCGGAACAGATTGTGCAGGTGCCACACGCGCAATCGCACGTGCTGGGCGTGATGACGCTGCGCAACCGGCTGTTGCCGCTGGTGGCGCTGCGGCGCATGTTTGGCCTGACCGAGCAGGATGCCAGCGACCAAAGCCGCATCGTGGTGGTGGCCATTGGTGGTGCCTCGGTCGGCATCGTCGTGGACAACGTCAACGAGGTGTTGCGTGTGGCTCGCCGCGACGTTGAAGTGATGCCCGCGATGCTGGCGCGCGACGGCGATATGACCGACATCACCGACATTTGCCGCCTGGACAAGGGGCAACGCCTGGTGTCGATCATTTCTACCAACAACCTGTTCCGCCACTCGGCGATCAAAGAGGCATTGACCAAAGTGAGTGCAAATACCGACACATCAGACGATGTCAGAACCAGCCATGACAGCACTGGCGACGATGAACAGGTGGTGGTTTTCCGATTGGGCGCTGAAGAGTTTGGTGTACCGATTGACAGCGTGCAGGAGATCGTGAGGGTGCCCGAAAAACTCACCCATGTGCCCAAAGCCCCTGCTTCAGTGGAAGGTGTCATCAACCTGCGAGGCAGTGTGCTGCCGGTGGTGGACCTGCGCCGGCGCCTCGGGCTGCCAACGATTGAGCGCAACGACGGGCAGCGCATTGTGGTGTTTTTGATTCGTGGGGTGCGAACCGGCTTTATTGTTGATGCGGTCGCCGAGGTGCTGAAAGTGCCACGGCAGGCCATTGAGCCTGCACCTTGCCTGTCCGCCGAACAATCGACTTTGCTGGCGCGCATGGCCAACCTGGAGAAACAAAAACGCATGCTGCAGTTGATTGACCCAAGCCATTTACTCGGTGAAGGTGAGTTATCGGGCATGGCTGCACTGACGGCTTGAGAGGCCGCCTCTGGACGCATCATGATCAAACTGCTGATTGTTGACGACTCGGCGCTGATGCGCCGCCAGCTCACGCTGTTGTTCCAGGCCGAGGGCGATTTCGAGATTCGTCAGGCCAGAAACGGCCAGGAGGCGGTCGATGAAAACCGCCTTTTTTGCCCGGATGTGGTGACGCTTGACATCAACATGCCGGAGATGGATGGCATCACGGCCCTGTCACTGATCATGGCCGAGCGGCCGGTTCCGGTGGTGATGGTGTCGTCGCTGACGGAAAAAGGCGCCCTGGCCACCTTTGAGGCGCTCAATCTGGGTGCAGTGGACTACGTGGCCAAGCCCGGCGGCACCATTTCGCTCACGCTTGATCAGGTGAAACCCGATTTGCTGGCCAAGGTGCGCGCCGCCGCCCGTGCCAAACTCGGCAAGCGGCGCGCGGCACCGCCAGTTAACCCAGCGAACAAGCCCGCAGCGTCGACCCAGGGTTTGCGCCAGCGGCTGATTGATGAGCGTGAGACCGCACAGCGCAGCACGGCATCGACCCCGATGTCGAGCGCCGAGGGGCTGTTGATCATTGGCGTATCGACCGGCGGCCCGCGCGCACTCGAACAGGTGCTACCGGCCTTGCCAGCCAATTTCCCGTGGCCGGTGGTGGTGGCGCAGCATATGCCGGGCAGTTTTACCGGACCGTTTTCAGCCCGGCTTAACGGCTTGTGCGAGCTGAACGTGGTGGAGGCAGCGCACCCCATGTCGGTCCAGACTGGAACTATCTACATCGGAAAAGGTGGTGCCGACATGGTGCTGACGCGCCGTGCGGGTGTGCTGACGGTGCTGCCCAAGCCCGAATCGGCCGAGCATCTGTGGCACCCGTCGGTTGAGCTGCTGGCGCGCAGTGCGCAGGAACACGTCAAACCCAGCCAGATCGTGGCCGTGATGCTGACCGGCATGGGCTACGATGGTGCCGATGGTTTTACCGCCATAAAAAAAGCCGGTGGCCGCACGATTGCAGAGGCCGAGGAGACTGCCGTTGTATTTGGCATGCCAGCCGAATTGATTGAACGCGGTGGTGCCTCGATGGTGTTGCCGCTGGACAAGGTGGCCAACCAGGTCAAGGCCTGGGCCAGCCGCTAAAGAAGGACTCGACATGGCGTTGATCAGAAGCACCCCCAGCGAGCGCACTGAGCGTGTTTCGCGCAAGCAAGAGCGGGATTGCGACAACCTGGCACGGAGTCTGGACGATGCCAGTGCCGAGGTGCGGCGCTGGGCCGCGCGCGACCTGGCCGACTGCCCGGGCAGCTCAGCCGTGCTGGTGGCACGCCTTGCACGGGAATCTGATGCGGCTGTGCGCGAGGTGATTTTGACCACGCTGACACGGCTGGGCGACAGCACCGCTGTGACCGGCTTGGTGCAGTGCATGCGCAGTGAAGATGCGGCCTTGCGCAACGAGGCCATTGAGGCCATGAAGCTCTTGCCCGATGCGGTGGCGCCCATCATGCGTGAACTGCTGGCTGACCCTGACAGCGACATGCGCATTTTTGCGGTCAACATTCTGGAATCGCTCAAACACCCGGATGTGGAACTCTGGCTGCGTGAGGTGATTGAGCGCGATCCGCACATCAACGTCTGCGCGACGGCAGTTGACTTGCTCGGCGAGGTGGGCTCAAGCGCGGCGCTGACCTCATTGCAGCAACTCAAAGCCCGCTTTGCCGACCAGGCCTACATTGCGTTTGCTGCTGATCTGGCGATCAAACGCATTCAGGAAGACTGACCCTTTTTATGCCCGCCCCCAGCATCTCGGAAGAAGACTTCCACAAGTTCCGGGAGTATTTCTATCGCAAGACGGGCATTCAGTTTGAGCCGTCCAAGCGGTATTTTGTTGACAAGCGCCTGCTGGAACGCATGGAAGCCACCGACAACGCGGCGTTCAGAAGCTACTTCACCATGCTGCGGTTTCAGGCCTCCGGGGAAGAGCTGCAGTTATTAACGAATCTGATGACGGTCAACGAGACCTATTTCTTCCGGGAAGAGTACCAGTTCAAGTGCCTGGTCAACTCCATCTTGCCGCACCTGGTGGCGCGCAAGCGCGACCAGACCACATTGCGCATCTGGGTGTTGCCCTCGTCCTCTGGCGAAGAACCGTATTCGATCGCCATCTACCTGCTGGAGCGCTGGGCCGACATCCATCACTACGACGTTGAAATCATCGCCTCCGACATTGACACCACGATTCTGGCGCAGGCCAAACGCGGCCTGTACTCAGACCGCTCGGTGGCGCAGTTGCCGCTGGCCTATCTGCAAAAATACTTTCGCAAAACACATGACGGGCATCAGATCAGCGACGATCTGCGCAGCGCCGTCGAGTTCACCCGTGTCAACCTGTCAGAGCCCGCCGACACCCGGCCTTACCGCAACTTTGACGTGGTGTTTTGCCGCAACCTGCTGATTTACTTTGACGACCTGTCGCGCAAGACTGCTGCCGAGACCTTTTACGATGCACTCAAGCCCGGTGGCTTTATTTGCCTGGGGCACTCCGAATCCATGAGCCGCATCTCGTCGCTTTACAAGGTGGTCAAGTTTCCCGAAGCCATCGTCTATCAAAAGCCTACGGAGTGATAACAATGAAACGGATATTGATCATTGACGACGCGGCCACGGTGCGGATGTACCACCGCAATATCTTGCAGGCGGCAGGCTATGCGGTCGATGAGGCTATCAACGGCCTGGAAGCACTAGAGAAAGCCCTGCAAACCCCGTATGACCTCTATCTTGTGGATGTCAACATGCCCAAGCTGGACGGTTATGGCTTTTTGCGCGAGCTCCGCAGCCAGGACGTGGCACAGGCCCCTGCCATCATGATTTCCACCGAGGCCTCCAAGGCTGACCGCCAGCGCGCCTATGCCGCCGGAGCCAATTTGTACATGGTCAAGCCGATGCAGCCAGAGCAACTGCTGGCCCCCATTGCCCTGCTGCTGGGAGACATGACACCATGAATGCCTTGCTGGAGCAGTTTTTAAGCGAGTCGCGTGAGGCGCTGCAAGGCATTGGCGAAAAGCTGATGCAACTTGAAGACGCGCCCGATGACCAGGATCTGATGACGCAGTTGTTTCGCGTGGTGCACACCCTCAAGGGCAACAGCGGCTTGTTCGAATTTCCCGAGATGACGCGGGTGTTGCACGCCGGCGAAGACCTGATGGACGCGGTGCGCAACGGCCGTGTTCATTATTCGCAAGCGCTGGCCGACCGCCTGCTCGATGCCATGGACTTTGTCGGCATGCTCTGCGATGACATTGAGGCTGAGCGCCCCATGCCCGCAGGCATGGTCACCGATGCCGCCGCGCTGGCCCGCAGCCTGCGCGCCTTGATTGGCGCCAATGACACCAGCCACAGCGCCAGTGAGCTTCCCGCGCCGCCCCTGGCAGAGGACAAGGTTGAGGGTGATCCTGCTGAAGTTCAGCCGCTGCAAACCGACCCGACCGCACTGGCCCGCATCCCCGAACACATTCGCCTGGCCGCGTGGCAAGCAGCCCAAAGTGGCACGCCCTTGTTCTGGGTGCATTACCAGCCGTCTGAGGAGTGCTTTTTTCAGGGCGAAGACCCGCTGCATCAGGCCAAACTGACCCCCGGCTTGCTGTGGGGTGGCATGGCGGCACGCGCGCCCTGGCCCAAGCTGGCCGAGCTGGATGCCTACCGCTGCATGCTTGACTTTGACGTGTTGTCCGCCGCCTCCCGAGCCGACATTGAGCAACACTACCGCTATGTGCCCGATCAGGTCCAGATTCTGGCGGTGCCACCGCTGGCCCTGGCACTGCCGCAAGGCGACCCGAATGGCGGCCCGGTCTATGACGACTTTGTGGCCGACGCGCTGGGCTTTCTGGAGCGCCATGACCTCACCGGCCTGCGCCGTGCGGTGCGCAGCATGCTGGAGCTGTCCAACAGCGCACTGTGGCTGTCGTCAGACTTGCGCTGGATCTCGGCCTTGCTGGAGGCACCACAGGTTGACCTGGTGGCACTGCGCACCTTGATTGAGTCGCTGCGCACCCTTATCGTGCCAAATTGGGCTCTAGCCCTTACAGATGCTTCGCAGAAAGCTACTATTAATGTAGCAACCCTACGATCTGTGACAGCAACAGCGGCGCAGGAGTCGGCCATGGCACCCGTGGCAGACGCACCCGCTAGCGTGCAAGCGCAAGCCATTGCCGATGTGCTGGCGGTGCAGCGTGAAATTTTGGCTTTGCCCGATGATGCCGCCTGGCTGACTGGGCGCATCAAGGCGGCGGCGGCATCGCTGCTGGGGTGTTTGCGCGCCTGTGGCCGCTTAGCGGAAGAAGTGACACTCAACGCCGCTGCGGCACAAGCGCTGCAGTCCAGCAGCGCCGCGCCGCTGGCTCAGTGGCTTGCGCTGGCTTTTCCGGCAGGTGTCGGGCTGACCCAACCCAGTGCCGTTGCATCTGCCATTGATGCGGTGCAGCCCGCTGCGACTGAAACGGCCCAGGTGACCGAGCCAGCCAAAGACGCAGCGACACCGGTTGAGCCGCCTGAATTTGAGATGCGCATGAACCGCCGTGCCGATGATGCCAACAGCGCCAAAACGCTCAAGGTTGATCAGGTCAAGGTGGACCGGCTGATGAACCTGATTGGTGAAATGGTGGTGGCCAAAAATGCCATCCCCTATTTGGCCAGCCGGGCTGAAAACGTGTTTGGCGTGCGTGAGCTGTCGCGCGAGATCAAGGCGCAGTACGCCGTCATCAACCGAATTTCCGAAGAAATGCAGGATGCCATCATGCAGGTGCGCATGATGCCGGTGTCGTTTGTGTTTCAGCGTTTTCCGCGCCTGGTGCGCGACACCTCGCGCAAGCTGGGCAAAGAAGTCAACCTGGTGCTTGAAGGCCAGGAAACCGCTGCCGACAAAAACATCATCGAATCGCTGGGCGACCCGCTGGTGCACATTGTGCGCAACAGTCTGGACCACGGGCTTGAGATGCCAGATGTGCGTGTAGCCCTTGGTAAACCTGCGGTAGGCACACTGAAAATAGTAGCAAAGCAGGAATCTGACCGGGTGGTGATTGAAATCAGCGACGATGGCAAAGGCATTGACCCGGAAGTCATCAAGCAAAAGGCCTACCAGAAGGGCCTGATTGACGAGGCCACGCTGGATCGCATCAGCGACCAGGAAGCCATCAACCTGGTGTTTGCAGCAGGTTTTTCCACCGCCGAAGTGGTGTCAGACCTGTCGGGCCGGGGCGTTGGCATGGACGTGGTGCGCACAGCGGTGGAGCGCGTCAATGGCAGCATCGCGCTGGCCAGCGTCAAAGGGCAGGGCACGACGCTGCGGCTGTCCCTGCCGCTGTCCATGGCAGTGACCAATGTGATGACGGTTGCGTCGAACGGCCAGATGTTCGGTGTGCCGATGGACATGGTGGTGGAAACTGTGCGCGTGCCCGGCAACGCAGTGCGGCTGATCAAGCAACGCCAGGCCACCGTGCTGCGCGGTCGCATTGTGCCGTTGCTGTCGCTCAACGCCTTGCTAAGCCTGGCCGCCCCGCCCTTGACCAACGACGAGGGTG
Source organism: uncultured beta proteobacterium (assembly GCA_903905735.1). Classification (GTDB taxonomy): domain Bacteria; phylum Pseudomonadota; class Gammaproteobacteria; order Burkholderiales; family Burkholderiaceae_C; genus Rhodoferax. Next base: position 93,762 of record CAIVHU010000128.1, on the reverse strand, counting down.
AATTGGCGGTGCTGGTGGTGCGGGTGGGCGAAGAAAACGTGGGGCTGCTGGTGGACGAATTCCATGGCACGGCCGACATCATCCTGAAGCCGCTGCTAGGCGTGCTCAGCAGTTTGCGGGCCTATTCGGGCTCGGCGCTGATGGGCGACGGATCGGTGCTGATGGTGCTCAACCTCAAGGAGATATTGTGATGGCCATGGAATTTCGCAAAAAGCTGGCGGTGCTCAGCGACACTGTGGGGGTGGAAGATGCTGAGAAATTGCTGGAATGGCTGCAAGACAAACCCGCCGCGAAGGTCGATCTGGCGGCTTGCACGCACATTCACCCGGCCAATATCCAGGTGCTGATGGCCGCTGGTGTGGCAGTGAGTGCCTGGCCCCAGGATGCCGGGCTGGCAGAATGGCTCAAACCCGTGTTGGTATCCCATCATTCTTGAGAAAGTAGTCTTGTATGGCAAAAACCATTTTGATCGTGGACGATTCGCCCACCATGACCATGAGCGTCAAATCGAGCCTGGAGATGAACGGTTTTAAGGTGCAAACCGCTTCTGATGGGGTGCAGGCGATGATCAAGCTCAAGGCCGGGCTGAAACCGGACCTGATCATCACCGACATCAACATGCCCAACATGGGTGGTCTCGAACTCATCAAAAACGTCAAGGCGCTGCCAGGCTACCGCTTTGTGCCGATCCTGACGCTGACCACCGAGAGCGACTCGAAAAAGCGCGACGAGGGCAAAAAGCTCGGTGCCACGGGCTGGCTGGTTAAACCAGTGTCAGGGACCGATCTGGTCAAGGTGATCAAACAGGTCGTACCGGGAGCTTGAGGTGGTCGGCGAGAAAAGCACGTTTCGGAGGCGATGATGTTGAAGTCACACCCTAGACCTTTTCCGTCGTTGATTGGCGTGGCGGCCATCATTGTGACATCGACTGTGCTAGTGGCAATCTCCGAGTGGCTGCATGAGACAGTCATGCCAGCCATGGGTGTGAGTTTTCATTGGCAAGTGACGGTGCTGCTTTTCATCGCGTTTGCAGGCACGTCCTTGGTGGCGCTGTTTTTCAAGTACCTGGCACATAAAACAGCCTTTGACGACGAGTGGCTGATGCTGGAAAAACACATGCCGCGCGAGCAGGTGGTGGCCGAAGTGCGTGAAGTCTCGCCCTATCTGGATGTGATGAGCAAGCAATTGGATGGGGCAGTGCAAGAGACCGAGAGAGGGGTGATGGCGCTGATTGAATCGCTCGGTGCCATCCACCAGGTCTCCAACCAGCAATTGCAGCGCATCAATGCGTCTGAAGAGAGCGGCAACGAACTGGCCACGGCGCTCAAGGAAAAGGTCATGGTGGACAAGCAACTGGGGCAGATCCTGCAAATGTTTGTGGACAAGCAGCACCAAGATATCGAGATCAACCTCGGACGCATCAAACGGCTGCAAGAGGTCAAGAGCCTGACGACCCTGGTGGCCGATATTTCGCAAGTGGCCAAGCAAACCAACATTTTGGCCATCAATGCGGCGGTGGAGGCGGCCCGTGCCGGTGATGCCGGGCGCGGTTTTGCGGTGCTGGCAGCAGAAATCCGCGAGTTGTCAAACCGTACCGCCGGGGCAGCGGTGAGTATTTCGCTCAAGATCAAGACTGCCACTGAAGGCATTGACGAAGAGCTTCGCAACGCCACCGAAGTGGACGACAGAAACTCGGCTACAGGCAACATGCGCCAGGTGATTTCCGATGTGGACGACATGCAGCACCGGTTCTCGGCCGCGTCGAGCAGCTTGCTGGAGATCATCGAAGGTGTCAAGGCCGGACATCAGGACATCGTGATGCGCCTAACTGACGCGCTGGGGCAAATCCAGTTTCAGGACGTGACCCGCCAGCGGGTTGAGCAGGTGCAAAAAGCGCAAGAAGAGCTCAATGCCCACCTGCAAAACATGGCCGACCAATTGGTGGATAAAGCCTGGGACCCGCAAGCCATGGTCACACTGCGCCAGCGCCTGGATGACCAGGTTTCCAGCTATGTGATGCAAAGCCAGCGCGACACCCACACGGATGTGGTCGGTGCCGCAGCCGCGCCTGTCGATGATCGGCCCAAGATCGAGCTGTTCTGACCACCATGGCGCGAACTCTGGTCATCAGCAATCGCAAAGGCGGCTCGGGGAAATCATCAACCTCGGTCAATATGGCGGCCGAGTTGGCCGCCTTGGGGCAGCAGGTGCTGCTGGTTGACCTGGACACCCAGGGCCACTGCGCTGTGGGGCTGGGGTTCAAGCCACAACGGGATACCCCCACGGTGCACGGTTTTTTGGCTGGACGGCACGGCTTGCGCTGCGCGGTGGTTGAATCTATCTGGCCTGGGTTGCACCTGATTCCTGCCGACCCCTTGTTTGAACATGGCGGCGTGGGCGCGAGTGAGCTGCTGTTGCGCGACGCCCTGGTGACCGAGAGTCTGGTGGATGACTACGACACCATCATTCTGGATACGCCGCCTTCTCTGGATGGCTTGCTGATCAATGCCCTGTGCGCAGCAGACCGGGTGCTGGTGCCGTTTGTGCCGCATTACCTGTCTGGCGAAGGGGTGCGGCAACTCGCGCGGCTGCTGTTTCGGGTGGCCAGCCGGGGCCTGAATGAGCGGCTCAAGGTGCTGGGTTTTCTGCCGGTGATGGTCGATCTGCGCATTGGCCAGCACCGTGAGGTCAATTCCAGTCTGTCACACCAGTTTGGCGCGGCGCGCCTGCTGCCAGGCATTCGCACCGACATCAAGGTGGCAGAAGCATTTGCGGTGGGCAAGCCGGTGCGTGCACACGCGCCGCAGAGCCGGGCTGCGGCAGATTACGTCCAAGCTGTGCTGGCGCTTGAAAAGCTCTGGGTTTGATGGGCCCGTCAGAAAAGTCCGTGTAGAAAACCAGCCTCATCGACTTTTTCTGGAAATCGACCGCTTGAGAACGAAGTGTTGCTTGTCGCAAAAAGTGGCGGCAGCAACCTTGGATGTCAATGACGGCAGCACCGATTGTCTCATGGCCGAAAAGTCACCCGAAAGAGATAATTTGGATGATCGCTTTGGTGTAGGCACTTCGGTTGCCATCACAGCCGCTTTCGGCCTGAACCTGAGCCCAACATCACTTTCCAACCCCGTTGGAGGTGGGTGGCGGGGTTGTCGGGCGCTGGCCTCATTTGCGTGGCGTTGCGGGCGGCGCACCGAGGTCATTGGCGACACTTGAGCGGCATATAACCCACTCCGTCACCCGCGAGCAAGCCGGAGAACGGTAACCCCACCGCCCGCCTGGCAGTAAATCAAAGTTAGTTGTATTGTTGGCCTCTAGCCCTTATAGATAAAGGGCAAGCAGATATCAAGTTAATAGCACCAAGAGTCGGCCAAGTCGAACATCAGCAGGCCAGCAACCTCAACCAACAACCACCGCAGCGCCATCCCCGATCGGCGCAATCACGCCAATCTCGTACACCGTCTCATCCGCAGCGCGTAGCGTGGCGGCGCAGGCGGTGGCGTTTGCAGCGTCGATGACGACCACCATGCCGATGCCGTTGTTGAAGGTGCGGTTCATCTCGAAGTCGTTTATGCCGGCGATTTTCTGCAGCCAGGCAAACAGCTCGGTTTGCGGCCAGCTGCCTTTTGTCAGGTGCGCGGCCATACCTTCGGGCAGCACGCGGGGAATGTTTTCCAGCAGGCCGCCGCCGGTGATGTGGGCCAGCGCCTTGATTGGGTGGGCGGCCAGTGCGGCCAGTACGTTTTTGACGTAGAGGCGGGTGGGTTCCATCAGGGCTTGCTTGAATAGTTTGCCGTCTAGCGTGGTGGGGGCGGCGTCTCCCGCGCGTTCGATGCACTTGCGCACCAGGCTGAAGCCGTTGGAGTGCACGCCGCTGCTGGCCAGGCCCAGCACCACGTCGCCGGGTTTCACGTCCGCGCCGGTCAGGATTTTGGATTTTTCGACCGCACCCACGGCAAAACCGGCCAGGTCGTATTCACCTGCGGGGTACATGCCGGGCATTTCAGCGGTTTCGCCGCCGATCAGCGCGCAGCCGCACAGCTCGCAGCCTTTGGCAATGCCGCCCACCACCGCAGCGGCGGTGTCCACATCGAGTTTGCCGCAGGCAAAGTAGTCCAGAAAGAAGAGGGGCTCCGCCCCTTGCACCAGCACGTCGTTCACGCTCATGGCGACCAGATCGATGCCCACGGTGTCGTGCATTTGCCACTCAAACGCCAGTTTCAGTTTGGTGCCCACGCCGTCGGTGCCGCTGACCAGCACCGGCTCCTTGTAGCGTTTGGGCACTTCAAACAGCGCGCCAAAGCCGCCAATACCGGCCAACACGCCTTCACGCATGGTTTTCTTGGCCATGGGTTTGATGCGCTCCACCAGCGCGTCGCCAGCGTCAATGTCAACGCCGGCATCTTTGTAGGACAGGGCAGTGGTGGGGTTGTTGGATGTGGTCATGAAGTGGTGCAATCAGAACAAAAGCGGGTGTGGGTCAGGTCACTCAGGCGGTCTTTCAGCCATCAAAAGCAAGCCCGATAGAATTTGGCCAGATTTTAAGGGTACGGCCCCCCGCCGCTTCACTGTCTTCCCGATGCAATTCACTTCCACCCAAAAAAGAGCTTTGGCCTGGGGTTCCCTGACGCTGGGCACGCTGCTGGTGCTGTGGTTGCTGGCACCGGTGCTGACGCCGTTTGTGGTCGCGGCCATTCTGGCCTACGCACTGACACCCGTGGTGGACTGGCTTGATGACCTGGGCCGCGGCCGTATTCCCCGGCTGCTGGCTGTGGTGCTGGTGGAGGTGGTGTTCCTGCTGTTGCTGCTGGCGCTGATGCTGCTGGTGGTGCCGATTCTGGTCAAACAGTTGCCGCTGCTGCGCGAGCAGGTGCCGCCGTTGCTGGACCGGCTCAACGGTTTTGTGCAACCGCTTCTGACGCAGCTGGGCCTGCATGTCACGCTGGATGTGGCCGGGCTCAAGGCCTTTGCCATGGAGAACCTCGGCACCAATTTGCAGGACAGCCTGGGCCGCTTGCTGGAATCTGCCAAGTTCGGCGGCAGCGTGGCACTGTCGTTGGTAGGTAACGCGGTGCTGATCCCGGTGGTCCTGTTTTACCTGCTGATGGAGTGGCGGCGATTCATGTCCCTGCTGCTGAACCTGGTGCCGCCGCGCCTGCGACCGGTGGTGGATAGTTTCACCGACGAGGCGGACGACGTTTTGGGCCAGTACCTGCGCGGCCAGTTGCTGGTGATGGGCGTGTTGGCGGTGTATTACAGCGTCGGCCTGACCCTGTTCGGACTGGATCTGGCGCTGCCGATTGGCGTGTTCACCGGGCTGGCGGTGGCCATTCCCTATGTGGGGTTTGGGCTGGGTCTGGTGATGGCGCTGCTGGCCGGGTTTCTGGAGTTTTCAACCCAGGCCGGGCATGTGAGTGCGCTGGTGATGGTGGCGGTGGTGTATGGGCTGGGCCAGTTGATCGAGAGTTTTGTGCTGACCCCGCGCCTGGTGGGCGAGCGCATTGGCCTGCACCCGCTGGCAGTGATTTTTGCCTTGCTGGCGTTTGGCCACCTGCTGGGCTTTGTCGGTGTGCTGATTGCCTTGCCATTGAGCGCGGTGCTGCTGGTGGCCATGCGTCGCCTGCGCAGTGCTTATCTGGGCAGCGCGCTGTACCAGGAATCATGATGAAGCAACTGGTGCTGGACATGGGCCTGGCCAAAGGCCCGAGCTTGAATAATTTTTGCGTCGGCCCCAACGAAGCGGCAGTCAGCCACCTGAAACTCTGGCTCGGCCAGCCGGGTGCTGAAGTGCGGCGCTCGCCGGTGCCCACTTATTTGTGGGGCACCAGCGGCTGCGGCAAATCGCACCTGCTGCAAGCGGTGCACAGCGCCTTGGCCGCGCAGGGCCAGACCGTGGGCTGGCTGGATGCTAGTGTTTCAGTAGCTGCAGAGTACGATGAAAGCTGGGCTGCGGTGCTGATGGACGATGTGCATGCGTTTGATGCGGCGCAGCAGCAGGCGGCCTTCAACTGGTTTATCAATGCGCAAACCCAGCAGGTGGCCGTGCTGGCCACCGGGGCCTTGCCGCCCTCTGACCTGAAACTGCGCGACGACTTGCGCACCCGCCTGGGCTGGGGCCATGTGTTTGCGCTGCAAGCTTTGGACGAGCCGCAGCGGCGCGAAGTGCTGCGTGCCAGCGCCCAGGCACGCGGCATCGCCCTGAGTGACGATGTGATGGACTTCATGCTCACCCGCTTCAGCCGCGACTTGGGTAGCCTGATGGAACTGCTGGACCTGATGGATGGCTACGCCCTGCAAACCCAGCGCGCCATCACCATTCCCCTGATCAAAACCATGATGGATAACGCGTGAAGCTGGCTCTTTTTGACCTCGACCACACCCTGATCCCCGTTGACTCCGACTACGAATGGGGCGTGTTCACCACCGCCCTGGGCTGGAACGACGCGGCAGACTTTGCCCGCAAAAACGACGCGTATTACCACCAGTACAAGGCCGGCACGCTCGACATCCATGACTATGTGCGTTTTGCCACGCGCGCCGTGCGTCAGCAGGGTGCTACAAAATCAGAAGCTTCTCACGCAGATTTCATGAGGGCTGTGGTGCAAAAAGCCATACAACCGCAGGCACTGGAGCTGGTCCGCGCCCACCAGGCCGCAGGCGATGCAGTGGTGATCGTCACCGCCACCAACGAATTCGTCACACGCCCGATTGCTGCGGCCTTTGGCGTGTCCGAACTGATTGCCATCAACCTGGTACGCGACCCCGCCACCGGCTGGTTCACCGGTGAAATTGATGGCACACCGTCGTTTCGCGAAGGCAAGGTGGCCCGCGTGCAGCAGTGGCTGGCCAGCCGCCAGCTGGATTGGGCGGATGTGGAAAGCACGTTTTACTCCGATTCCATCAACGACCTGCCGCTGCTGGAGCATGTCACCCACCCCGTCGCCACCAACCCGGATGATCGCCTGCGAGCGATTGCACTGGATCGCGGCTGGCGCATACTTGAGCTTTTTAGAGACTGACAACAACAACAATGATCAAACGATTCATCGACAAACTTCTGGGCAAATCTGCCCCCGTTACGGCCAAAAGCCCGTTTGGCAAACGCATGGAAATCGGCTCCGAGGTCCACGGCATCAACCCCGAGCTGGTGGACGAGCGTGCCAACAACGTCGTGCGCACCCTGAAAAACGCCGGTTTTGAGGCTTACATCGTCGGTGGCGCGGTGCGCGACCTGATGCTGGGCCTGGCCCCCAAAGACTTTGACGTGGCCACCAATGCCACGCCCGAGCAGGTCAAAAACCTGTTCCGCCGCGCCTTCATCATCGGGCGGCGTTTTCGCATCGTGCACGTGGTCTATGGCCGTGGGCGTGAGCATGAGGTGATCGAGGTCTCCACCTTCCGCGCCTACCTGGACAACGCCGCCGCCGAGCAGGTGGCCGGTAATGAGAAAACCAGCAAAAGCGATCTGGCTGGCATGAAACACGTCGTGGACAGCACGGGCCGGGTGCTGCGCGACAACGTCTGGGGCCCGCAGGACGAAGACGCGGCGCGGCGCGATTTCACCATCAACGCCATGTATTACGACCCCGAGACGCAGATCGTGGTTGATTACCACCACGGCATGAAAGACGCCAAGGCGCGCATCATCCGCATGATTGGCGATGCCACCACGCGTTACCGCGAAGACCCGGTGCGCATCATCCGAGCCGTGCGGTTTGGTGCCAAGCTGCATGGCCTGGGCTTCAAGCTGGAGCCCAAAACAGCGGCACCCCTGATCCACAGCCAGAAGCTTCTGCTGGAAGTGCCGCAAAGCCGCATGTTTGACGAAATGCTCAAGCTGCTGCAAACCGGCCATGCGCTGGCATCGATAGAAAAACTCAAAGAACTGGGCATGGCGCGCGGCATCTACCCGCTGCTTGACGTGGTGGTGGAGCGCTCTGAGCAGCCGTTTGTCAAAGCTGCGCTGATTGACACCGACCGCCGTGTCGGTGAAGGCAAACCCGTGGCGCCGAGCTTTTTGCTGGCCTGCGTGTTGTGGGCTGATGTGCGCGACGGCTGGGCCAAGCGCCTGGCCGCGCGCCAGCACTCGCACCCGGCGCTGATGGATGCGATTGACGACGTGTTCAACGCACGTATTGGTGACGTGTCCGGGCGTGGCAAGCTCGCGGGTGACATGCGCGACATCTGGACCATGCAGCCACGGTTCGAGAAGCGCACCGGTAGCGCAGCCTTTGGTCTGGTGGAACAGCCGCGTTTCAGGGCGGCGTTTGATTTCATGCGCCTGCGTGCCGAAAACGGTGAACTTGACGAAGTGTTGTCCGACTGGTGGCAGGAGTTCAGCGTGGCTGACGACAACCTGCGCAACGACATGGTCGAGGAGGTCAAACTCGAGCAGCAGCAACGTCCCAAACCCGCCCGTGTGCCGCGTGTACACAAGATGCCAGCGCGCGGCGCGGACGGCCAGCCAGCCGCGCTGTCAGCCGATGCGGCTGCGTCCAATCCAACCCATCAAAACGCCCCCGATGCCCCACAAGCCGCAGTGGGCGATGGCACGGATGCTCCCAAAAAACGTCGCCGCAGGCGCCGCCCTAACCGCAGTGGCGGCGGTCAGGATGGCGGCGGTGCTGACGCATCGGCACCCGATTCGCAGGCATGAGCCAGGTCTTGCCAGACGGCGTTCTGGCGTTTGTGGCCTTGGGGGCCAATCTGGGTGATGCGCAAACCACGGTGTTGCAGGCGATCGACGACTTGGCCCGGTTGCCACACACCCGACTCGTCAAGGCCTCCAGCCTGTATCGCACCGCACCGTTCGAGGCCAGCGGGCCGGACTTCATCAATGCCGTTATTGCCCTGCAGACCAGACTGGACCTGCGGGAGCTGCTCTTGAAACTGCACCAACTGGAAAACGCACAGGGCCGCGAGAGGCCCTTCAAAAACGCCCCGCGCACGCTCGATCTGGACATCCTCCTCTATGGCGATGTCAGCGTCAACAGTCCTGACCTGCAAATTCCGCATCCGCGCATGACCGAGCGTGCGTTTGTGCTGGTGCCGCTTGCAGAGATCGCCCCGGAGCGTGTCACAGGCGAGCAGTTGCGTGTCGTACAAGGCCAACTCATTCATCGCTTTGACTAGTTGCCGCCTATGACAGACGGTGCATTACACTGAAAGCAGAAACAAGCTGTGTTCGCGCTTGAGAACAAAATAGGAAACATTTCCATGAGTTTCAACAATTTGCGCCTGGCCGCCAAGCTCTGGATCGCAGTAGCGATCATCATATTGGCACAGGTTCTGCTGGTGATTGGCGTGTCCATCCGCACAGCGGACCAACAAGACCGGATGAACAGCACGCTGACTGATCTGAATACACGCACCAGATTGGCCAATCAGTGGTTTGCGGAAACCCTGGCTAACTCCGTGCGTGTGACTGCTGGCGTTATCAGCAGTGATCCTGCGGTTGATTTGTTTTTCAAAAACGCCATCATGGATACGACCGCTCACATCAGTGAGTTGCAAAAGAGCATCGAATCCATGCAACTCTCGACGGACGAAAAGGCCCTGATGGCGAGCATTGCGTCGAACCGCAAGAAAGTCATCAACCTGCGTGATGCCGCTCGAAAAATGCGGGCTGACGGCAACGCCGAAGATGCTCTGAAAATGATCAATGATGAGTACGTTCCAGCTCAGAAAATTTACGTAGACGCATTGCACGAGCTTGTTCAGCTTGAAGAAAAAGCTGCAGCGACCTTCATGACAGAAATGGATCATGCACGGGCAACAACGGCCAAAATCATTGCAGGTGTTGTTGTCCTTTTATTGCTGGGCATCATGGCTGGTGCGGCCTGGTTGATCAGGTCTATTCGGCAACCGCTGGCGGCTGCCAATGACCTGGCCGCCAAAATTGCCCAGGGTGACTTAAGTATGGCCATTGACACCTCGCGCGGTGACGAGTTTGGTGATTTGATGAAGTCTCTGGCGAGTATGAATACCTCATTGGGTAATATGGTCAGCCAGGTGCGCCAAAGCACCGACAGCATCGCCACCGCCAGCGCCGAGATCGCCCAAGGCAACAACGACCTGGCCCAGCGCACCGAGCAAACCTCGGGCAACCTGCAGTCCACTGCGTCGAGCATGGACCACCTCACCCAAACCGTTCAGATCAGCGCCGACAACGCGCGCCAGGCCAGCACGCTGGCGGCCAACGCATCCAGCGTGGCGCAGCGCGGTGGGCAGGTGGTGCAACAGGTGGTCAGCACCATGGAGGACATCAACGTCAGCAGCCGCAAGATTGCCGACATCATTGGCGTGATCGACGGCATCGCGTTCCAGACCAACATCCTGGCGCTCAACGCCGCCGTGGAAGCGGCCCGCGCCGGAGAGCAGGGCCGGGGTTTTGCGGTGGTGGCCAGCGAGGTGCGCAGCCTGGCGCAGCGCAGCGCTGAAGCAGCCAAAGAGATCAAGACGCTCATCAACACCTCGGTGGACAAGGTGGCCTCGGGCACGCAACTGGTGTCGGATGCCGGTGCCACCATGAACGACATCGTGCAATCGGTGCGCAAAGTGGCCGATGTGATTGGTGAAATTACTGCGGCATCGGGCGAGCAAAGCTCACAGATATCCGGCATCAACCAGGCCATTGGCGGACTCGACCAGATGACCCAGCAGAACGCCGCACTTGTGGAGCAAAGTGCGGCGGCGGCCGAGAGCCTGCGCGACCAGGCTGATCAATTGGCGCGTGCCGTGGCGGTGTTCAAGACCGATGGCCACGCGCTGGCGATGGCGCAACACCCGCAGCGTGATATCACGCCGCGCGCCCAATCGCTAGCCTACAAACGGCCCACCGCGCTGGCCAGACCCCAGGCCAGGGCAGCCTTGTCGGGCATGTCGTCCGCCAAAAAGCTGGCAGCGCCAGTCAAGCCAGCTGCCACGCGGCCCGCTTCGGTGCCGCCTACGCTCACCAAGCAGGTATCGCTCAAGCCTGGTGTGGCACTTAAATCCGCACCGGCCAGAGCCGTGGCGGCCCCGGCAGCTGAGTCGGACTGGGAAACTTTTTAAGCCTTCAGGCCAGTTCAGCGATCATTTCGATCTCGACGCAGGCTCCCATCGGAAGCTGCGCGACACCAAAGGCGCTGCGGGCGTGGGCGCCTTTTTCAGCGCCAAACACTTGGCCAATCAGTTCACTGGCACCGTTGGTCACCAGATGCTGCTCGGTGTAATCGCCGGTGGAGTTGACCAGCGACATCAGTTTGACGATGCGCTTGACGCGGTTCAAATCGCCCACCGCAGCGTGCAGGGTGCCGAGCAATTCAATGGCGATGCTGCGCGCGGCCAGTTTGCCTTCGTCGGTGCTCATGTTTTTGCCGAGTTGACCGACCCAGGCCTTGCCGTCTTTTTTGGCGATGTGGCCGCTCAGGAAAACCAGATTGCCCGTTTGCACATAAGGCACATAGGCCGCAGCAGGGATGGCGATCGGGGGCAGGGTGATGTTGAGTTCTGCGAGTTTGGCGTAAATGGTCATGACAATCCTTTGTAGAAGAAAAAGGTCTCCATCCCTTTAAATACAAGGGCAGGCAGCTATTGAAAAAGAAGTAATGCGGCTCGGGACGAGCGCCTCACTGCGCGCTCAGGCGGTTTCCAGTTTAGCGTCCTGTGCCTCCTGCGGCGTGCAACTGTCGCCATGGCAGCCTTCAATCTGCTCGCTGGGCAGGGCCTCTGGCAAGCGAACCTGGCCGGTGATGTCGTCGTAGTCCACGGCCTTCAAATGTTGGGCCAGGGCGGCATCCATGGCGTTGGCGTGCTGCGGGAACCAGACCCCAAGCTCGTCAGCCATTTGGCGCACCACAGCCAGATCACCAGCCAGGCCGCGCTTGCTGCCCTCCATCATGACTTTGAGCACGGTGCGATGCTGGCTGGTGTGGCAGTTGTTGGGGGAAAAGCCGGTGTCGGTCATCCAGCGGTCTTCACGGGCGAAATGCTCGTCGGTGTGCTGGACCATCTCTTGCCACAGCGGTAGCAGCTCGGCATCGCTGGCCTGAACCACCCGCGCCAGCAACTCGACAAATTCGAGGTGCGTGTCGTCCATCGTCGCCACGCCCAGCGTGAAAGCCTCCGACCATTGCAAAACAGCCATACCGATCCTTTTCAAAAATTCAAAGTCGCGAGCATTGTCAAGTTCTGTCGCGCAGCCTTGATCAAAATCACAGTGGCTGGCGTTCTTTCGGTAGAGCGTTGCCTTGAGGCGGGTGCGCGGCGTTGCACACCCGCAATCCTTGATATTCATCAACATGCATTTTCTCTGATGGAAGCACACTTCGCTTTGTGAAAGTATCCAGCTGTCATAGACTGGACATTCTCCAAAAAATAGAGGAGCAAGACATGTTTCAAGTACGTATCCATGGTCGTGGCGGCCAAGGCGTTGTCACTGGCGCTGAAATGCTGTCCATCGCGGCCTTTCTCGGAGGCAAGCATGCGCAGGCCTTCCCCAGTTTTGGCTCAGAGCGCACGGGTGCCCCCGTGGTGGCTTTTTGCCGCATGGACGATCGTGAGATCCGCCTGCGCGAGCCCATCATGCAGCCCGACGCGATAATCATCCAGGACCCCACGCTGCTGCATCAGGTGGATGTGTTTGGCGGCCTCAAAAAAGACGGCTATATCCTAATCAACACCACCCGAAGCTTCGAGGAAATGGGTCTGGGCGAGTTTGTCAAAGGCTTTCGCCCGGAGCGCCTGCTGATCGTGCCTGCCAGCGAGTTGGCCATGAAACATGTGGGCCGCCCGGTGCCCAATGTGCCCTTGCTGGGCGCGTTTGCCGCTTTGGGCGGGCTGATTTCGCTCGACGCGGTGCTCAAGGCGATTGACCAGAAGTTTTCGGGCGCAGTGGCCAAAGGCAATAAGGCCGCTGCCAAAGAGGCTTACGACATCGTCATGGCGCAGGAAGAAAAAGCCAAGGAGACTGAACATGCTTGAACAATGCGAAGGCTCGCATGCCGTGGCTATGGCCGTGGCGCTGAGCCGCCCGGAAGTCATTTGCGCCTACCCCATTTCTCCCCAGACGCACATCGTTGAAGGCCTGGGTGAGCTGGTCAAGTCCGGCGCACTCACCCATTGCGAGTTCATCAATGTCGAGTCCGAGTTTGCTGCTTTAAGCGTGGCGATTGGCTCGTCGGCAGCGGGTGCGCGCTCATACACGGCGACGGCCAGCCAGGGCTTGCTGTTCATGGCCGAAGCGGTCTACAACGCCTCTGGCCTGGGCCTGCCAATTGTGATGACGGTGGCCAATCGCGCCATTGGCGCGCCCATCAACATCTGGAACGACCACACCGACAGCATGAGCATGCGCGATGCCGGCTGGCTGCAACTGTTTGCCGAGACCAACCAGGAAGCGCTGGACCTGCATATCCAGGCGTTCCGCATTGCCGAAGAACTGTCGCTGCCGGTGATGGTGTGTATGGACGGTTTCATCCTGACGCACGCCTACGAGCGTGTGGACATGCCTGATCAGGCGCAGGTGGACCAGTTCCTGCCGCCTTACGAGCCGCGCCAGGTGCTGGACCCGAATGACCCGGTGACGATTGGTGCCATGGTCGGCCCCGAGGCGTTTACGGAGGTGCGCTACCTTGCACATGCAAAACAGATGCAAGCTCTTGATCTGATTCCGCAGGTTGCTACAGAATTCAAAGCAATTTTCAATCGTGACTCGGGCGGGTTGATCAAGACCTTCCAGACTGAAGATGCCGACACCATCGTCATCGCCCTGGGTTCAGTCCTGGGCACCATCAAGGACACGGTGGACGATCTGCGCGCCCAGGGGCACAAGGTGGGTGTGCTGGGCATCACGTCTTACCGGCCGTTCCCGATTTCCGCCATCCGCGATGCCACGGTGCGGGCCGAGCGCATTGTGGTCATTGAAAAATGTTTTGCGGTGGGCATCGGCGGCATTGTGTCGCGGGATGTGCGCAGCGCCGTTCGCAACCGGCCGCAGCCGGTGTACACCGTGGTAGCGGGTTTGGGCGGGCGCGCCATCACCAAGGATTCTGTGAACAAATTATTGCTCCAGGCCATGTCCGACAAGCTTGAGCTGCTCACATTTCTGGATCTGGACTGGACGGTGGTCAACCGTGTGCTGGAACGTGAGAAGGCCAGCCGCCGCTCTGGCCCCGTGGCCGAAGGCGTGCTGCGCGACCTGGGCACCGTGGCCTCGGGTGCTGTGTAAAAGGAGACCCAGATGGAACAGTCAACTGTCAAGTTTTACCAGACCGGTACCTTCACGGTGGGCAACCGCCTGCTGGCTCCGGAGCAACGCAGCGTGCAAGCCGGTGCCGAGCGCCGCAATTCGCTCAACTCCGGTCACCGCGCCTGCCAGGGCTGCGGCGAGGCATTGGGTGCCCGTTACGCCATTGATGCCGCCATGGCCGCCACCAACGGCCAGCTGATCGCCGCCAATGCCACCGGCTGCCTGGAAGTGTTTTCCACGCCGTACCCCGAAACCTCCTGGCAAATGCCGTGGATTCACTCGCTGTTCGGTAATGCTGCTGCTGTGGCGACCGGTATTGCCGCCGCCATGAAAGCCAAGGGCCGCACCGACGTGCGCGTGGTGGCGCAGGGCGGCGACGGTGGCACCACCGACATCGGTTTTGGCTGCCTCTCAGGCATGTTTGAGCGCAATGACGATGTGCTCTACATCTGTTACGACAACGAGGCCTACATGAATACCGGCGTCCAGCGCAGCAGCGCCACACCACCGGCAGCCCGCACGGCGACCACCATGTCGGTCGGGCCGCATCCGGGCAATGAATTTGGGCAAGGCAAAAACGTGCCGCAGATCGCCATGGCGCATGAGATTCCCTACGTGGCCACTGCCACCGTGGCCGATCTGCGTGACCTGGAATACAAGGTGACCAAGGCCATGACGATGCGCGGCGCACGTTACATCCACATTTTTGTCCCGTGCCCACTGGGCTGGGGTGCCGCTTCGCACGACACCATCAAGCTATCACGCCTGGCGGTGGAAAGTGGCGTGTTCCCGGTGTTTGAGGCCGAGCGCGGCGAAGTCACCGGTGTGCTGAAAATTCGCCGCCAGGTACCGATTGAAGACTATCTACGGCCACAAAAGCGCTTTGCACACCTGTTCGGCAAAACGCCGGACGTAGCCACCATCGCACGGCTGCAAGCGCGGGCTGACCGCAATATTCGCCGTTATGCCCTGCTGGAGGAATGACCATGCAAAAACCATTTGCCATCACACTCGATGTCGGCAGCTCGCTGGCCAATCACACCGGCTCCTGGCGCACCTCGCGCCCAGTCTATCTGAGCCGTATTCCGCCCTGCAACCACCAGTGCCCAGCCGGGGAAAACATCCAGGCCTGGTTATTTCATGCCGAGTCGGGCAATTACGAGGCCGCCTGGCGCACGCTGGTGGAAGACAACCCATTTCCCGCCATCATGGGCCGGGTCTGTTACCACACCTGCGAGGGCGCGTGCAATCGCGGTCAACTCGACGCGGCTGTGGGCATCAACTCTGTCGAGCATTTTCTGGGTGACCAGGCGATTGCCCAGGGCTGGAAGTTTGCGGCACCTGCAGCGAAAACCGGTAAAAAGGTGCTGGTGGTCGGTGCCGGGCCGTCGGGCTTGTCAGCCGCTTACCAATTGGCGCGCATGGGCCATGCAGTGACGGTGTTTGAAGCCGGCCCGTTGCCCGGCGGAATGATGCGCTTTGGCATTCCGCAATACCGCCTGCCGCGCCAGGTGCTCGACGATGAAGTGCAGCGCATTGTCGATCTGGGGGTGGACATCCAGTACAACACCAAGGTTACGGATGTGCTGCAGGTCAAGCAGGACTATGGTTTTGATGCGGTGTTTCTGGCGGTGGGTGCACATATTGCCAAGCGTGCTTACATTCCAGCGGGCGACTCGGCGCATGTGCTGGACGCGGTATCCGTCTTGCGCTCCATGGAAGGTGAAGACAAACCCCTGCTTGGTCGCAAGGTGGTCATTTACGGCGGTGGCAATACCGCCATTGACGTGGCTCGCACGGCCAAGCGGCTGGGGGCCACAGAATCCATCATCGTCTATCGCCGCAACCGCGAAAAAATGCCTGCCCATGACTTTGAGGTGGAAGAAGCGCTACAGGAAGGTGTGCTGATCAAATGGTTATCCACCATCAAGCAGGCAGGCGAGTCGTCCATCACTGTGGAAAAAATGGCGCTTGACGAGAAAGGCTTTCCGCAGCCCACCGGCGAATTTGAGACCCTGGAAGCCGACTCGGTGGTGCTGGCGCTGGGCCAGGATGTGGATTTGTCGCTGATCGAAAACGTGCCCGATCTGGTGGTGCAAGACGGCGTAGTGCAGGTGAATGCCCAGATGATGACCGGCCATGCCGGTATTTTTGCTGGTGGCGACATGGTGCCTGCTGACCGCAATGTCACCGTGGCGATTGGTCATGGCAAAAAGGCCGCGCGCAACATCGATGCCTGGCTCAACGGCCAGGCCTATGTGCCGCCGCCCAAACACAGCGTGGCCACTTACGACAAGCTCAACACCTGGTATTACAGCGACGCGCCCAAAACTGTGCGCCCGATGCTCGACATCATCCGCCGCCAATCGACGTTTGAAGAAGTGCAGGGCGGTCTGGACGAGAGCAACGCGTTGTTTGAAGCGCGGCGCTGCCTGTCGTGCGGCAACTGTTTTGAGTGCGACAACTGTTATGGTGTCTGCCCGGATAACGCAGTGATCAAACTCGGGCCTGGCAAGGGCTTTGAGTTCAACTACGACTACTGCAAAGGCTGCGGTATTTGTGTGTCAGAGTGCCCGTGTGGTGCCATCAAAATGGTGCCAGAAGACATCTGACAGGCGCAGAATCTCATCCTGTATGGCTTTGATAAGGAGTAAATCATGTTCAAACATATTCTGGTTCCTGTGGACGGATCAACTACCTCCCAGACGGCTGTCACCAAGGCGACGGAACTGGCCAAAGTCTTTGACAGCACCGTGACGGTGATATACGTCATTGACCCCTATCCTTTTACGGGTGTGGGAACAGACTTTGCCTACGGACAGGAAGAGTATCTGAGTGCTGCCACGGCTGAGGCGAATGCCGCCGTGCATGCCGCCAAAGACAGCTTCCTCGCCGCGGGCGTGAAGGTGAATACCTCAGTGATTGAGGCGCACACTGCCTGGCGTGGCATCGTGGAAGCGGGCGAATCGTTGAAGGCCGATCTGATCGTGATCGGGTCACACGGGCGCAGTGGCCTGGAAAAACTGGTGCTGGGCAGCGTGGCTCAGGCCGTTTTGTCGCACACCAAGTTGCCTGTGCTGGTGATGCGCGACTGATGAAAACAGCCCCGAAGGGGCTGTGAAAGTCAACGCTGGGGGCCCAAACGGGCCCTCGTTTTTTTCAGCTTAACCGCACTGGCCGACGTAGCCGCAAGCGGTGCAGAAATCGCAGCCGTCTTTGTGGATGACGGTGGGGTTGCCACATTCCGGGCAGGGTTTGCCGGCCATGGTGTGGCTAACTTCCTTCGCATCGGGGGAGTCGAGCACACCCATGTCGCGCAGCGGGTAGCCTTCTTCGCTCAGGATGCCCAGCATCGCGTAGCGGTGAATGATCAGGCGGGCAATGTAGGCCACAGTAGAAGGCCACACCTGCTGGCGACGCTCTTCATTGGGCAGGCCAGGCACAAAGGCCATGAAGTGCCCCAGCGGCTCGGCGTAGTTCAGCAGCTTGCGCAGCTTCATGCCGATCCAGGCCGGGTCGATCACCCGCATGTCCAGAGACAGCAGGCGCGCCAGACCGTCCATGGCTTTGGGGTAGTTGCCGCTGAAGCCCACCGCGCAGGGGCGGGTCACCACACCACCATCCGGGCTGGGCAGGTTCACTTCTTTCAACGTGACCGTGAAGGCTTCACTGGTGGCCGGGTTCTCCACGTCCACCGCCCAGGCCAGTGTGCCTGAGGTACCGGTTTGCGGTTCACCGCGACTGAACATGGCATCAATCACCGGGGTGTAAGCCGGTTTGGCTTCCGGTGCACGCATCTTGGCGTTGGCCGCCATTTGTTCACAGCGCCAGCGAATCACGGCAGCCGTGGCAGCCACCACGCCAGGGAACATGCGCTTTTCACCGTGGGGCGGGAATGGCATGTCAAAGGCGTGCTCTTCGCTCACCGTGGCCAGCGCGTCCAGCTTGAGTTGCAACCAAGCCGGGTCGTTGGCGCGCAAGTCCATTGACAGGGTTTTGGCCATGGCACCCAGGCCGCGGGGCTGGTCGGAACCGTTCACCCAGACTTCAAACGGCTGCGGCGCGCCGCCTTCTTCGGGCGAGAGTTCGCCAATGAACAGGGCAAAGTCACCAAACGGGTGGTGCACCATGAAGGTCCAGGCCGAGTTGCCACCTGGCAACTGCGGACGACCCGGCCAGCGCAGGCTGGAGAGAACCGGTGCGGGCAGGCGATCGAGTGCCAAGCGGTGGTTGGCGCTATCAATTTGCAGCGGCTTGGCCACGGTGGGGGCGCTAGGCGTGACGCTCAGAACCGAACCCAACACGCTGTTGGGCCGGTAGGTGGCCAGGCCCTTGAGGCCGGATTTCCAGGCGGCGGTGTATAGGTCCTGGAAGTCTTCGTAGGGGTAGTCGGCCGGCACGTTGACGGTTTTGGAAATCGCGGTATCGACATAGGGCGCGACAGCGGCGACCATTTCTTCATGCGCCTGGGCGCTCATTTCCAGCGCGGTGACAAACGCAGGGGTGAGAGGTGTGTGTTCACCTTTGAGGTGACGGTACAGGCGCCAGGCGTGGTCTTCCACCGCGTATTCCTTGAAGCTGCCATCGGGCATGCGCTTCTTGCGGGTGTAGGTCCAGCTGAAGGCGGGCTCAATGCCATTGCTGGCGTTGTCGGCAAAGGCCAGGCTGATGGTGCCGGTGGGCGCAATCGACAGCAGGTGCGAGTTGCGCAGGCCGGTTTTGCGGATGCGGTCTTTCAGGCTGGCGGGCAGGCGCGAGGCAAAGGTCTGGCCACTCAGGTACAAGTCAGCGTTGAACAGCGGGAACGCGCCACGCTCCTGCGCCAGATCGGCAGAGGCTTCATAAGAGGTGTCGCGCATCAGGACGGAGATGCGCTGCGCCATGTCACGCGCCGCTTTGGTGTCGTAGCGCAGGTTAAGCATCACCAGCGCATCACCGAGACCGGTGAAGCCCAACCCCACACGGCGCTTGCTGGCGGCTTCATGTTGTTGCTGGGGCAGCGGCCAGACGGTGGCTTCCAGCACGTTGTCCAGCATGCGCACGGCCACGCGAGCCACGTCAGCAAACGCTTTTTCGTCAAAGCTGGCATCGTCCGCAAACGGGTTCTTGATGAAGCGGGTCAGGTCGATAGAACCCAGGCAGCAGCAGCCGTAGGGCGGCAGCGGTTGCTCGGCGCAGGGGTTGGTGCTGGCGATGGTTTCGCAGTAAGACAGGTTGTTGTCGCGGTTGATCTGGTCCAGAAACAGCACGCCAGGTTCGGCATGGTCGTAGGTGGAACGCATGATCTGGTCCCACAAGGCTCTCGCCTTGAGCTTGCGATAAATCCAGATGCCGGTGCCCTTGTTCTGATAAGCGCCGTCGTCTTTTTGCGGCACGCCCGGCTCCGCACGGTGCACCAGCGTGAAGTCAGCATCGGCCTGCACGGCTTGCATGAACTCGTCGGTCACGCCCACCGAAATGTTGAAATTTTTCAGGTCGCCCTTGTCCTTGGCGTGGATGAATTCCTCAATGTCGGGGTGGTCGCAACGCAGCACACCCATCTGGGCACCGCGGCGCGCACCGGCAGACTCCACCGTCTCGCACGAGCGGTCAAACACCCGCATGTAGCTCACCGGGCCGCTGGCGGAGCTTTGTGTGCTGCCGACCCAGGCACCACGCGGGCGGATGCGTGAAAAGTCATAACCCACACCACCGCCGCGGCGCATGGTCTCTGCGGCTTCGGTCAGCGCCGTGTAAATGCCGGGATGGCCATCTTCCACATGGGCAATCGAGTCGCCCACAGGCTGCACAAAGCAGTTGATCAACGTGGCCGACAAATTGGTGCCGGCGGCCGACTGAATGCGACCGGCGGGCAGAAAACCATCTTGCAGGGCTTGCAGGAATTTGGCTTCCCAGGTTTTTTGCACTTCGGGCAACTCGACGCTGGCCAGGGCGCGCGCCACACGCTGGTTGACATCCGCAATGCTGCGCTCGGCACCCTTGCTGTATTTTTCGATCAGCACTTCTTCGCTGATGGGCTGGGGCGGGAGTGACAACATGGTGTGAGCTTGCTCGGGGGTGTGCAGTGCCATAAATAGGTCCTAAAAAGTGAGCGCCGAAGTTAGAGCTGGACTGATATGCAAGGGTGGACAGATCATCTCACCAAATCAGCAAAGCCGCTTCTGAACACTACCTATAGCGTTCAGAGATGAAAATGTTACCACCTATAGTGTGCATTTTAATCAGGTGAAACCCGAACTGTGACATTTTTCACCTCGCGGGCCTGCATCTGCACGGTCTTTAAATCACCCCGTCAAACATCATCACATCGACCGTATCGCCGATGGCCACCTGGCCCTGCGCGTGGTGCAGCACGATCAGTCCGTTGGCCTGCACCATGGAGCTGAGCACGCCCGAGCCCTGGTTGCCGGTGGTTTTGACCTGCAGAGAGCCGTCTGGCGCGTTGCTGACAATGCCGCGCTGGTACTCGGTGCGGCCCGGTTTTTTGCGCAGCGGCTCCTGGCTTTTGGCTTGCAGCAGCGGCGGGGCGCTGGTGCGGCAACCCATCATCTGAAGCAGGGCGGGGCGCACAAAGGCCAGGAAGGTCACCATCACTGCCACCGGGTTGCCCGGCAGCCCGAAGAGAATCGCCGAGCCCTCCTGTTTGATAGGATTTCCAGAGCTGCTTGCCCTTGCTGCAAAAGGGCTGGAAGCCAATTTGTCTCTGAAAATCTGACCCACAGCCATGGGTCGGCCGGGCCGCATGGCGATGCGCCAGAAGGCCACGTCACCCAACTGTTTCATCATCGCCTTGGTGTAGTCTGCCTCGCCCACACTCACGCCGCCGCTGGTGATGATGGCGTCAGCCTGCAACGCGGCCTGCACAAAAGCCGCCTGCAACTCGGCAGGCTCATCGCGCACCACACCCATGTCGATCACCTCGCAGCCCAGCCGGGTCAGCAGGCCAAACACGGTGTAGCGGTTGCTGTCATACACCGCGCCTTCACGCGGTGGCTCACCCAGGCTCAGAATCTCGTTGCCGGTGGAAAAGTAGGCCACTTTCAGGCGGCGCAGCACTGGCACCGTTTTTATGCCCAAACTGGCCACCAGCCCAAGTGCTGCGGGTGTGAGCAGCTCCCCGTTTGGTAGCGCTGGCTGACCCTGCATCAGGTCTTCACCGAGGTGACGGCGGTTGTCCCCGAGGCGGACGATGCCAGCCGGGATGGTGACGTACGACGCCGTCTCTGCGTTGGATGCGTTGGATGCGGCCAGTGTGACAAACTCCTGCGGCACCACGGTGTTGAGGCCTGGAGGCATCACCGCGCCGGTCATGACCTTGACACATTCGCCGCTTTGCACGCTACCCGACCAGGCTTTGCCCGCGAGCGCTGTACCGAGCACTTTCAGACGCAAGCCCTTGTCCATATTGAGCTGGCTGCCATCAAAAGCATAGCCATCCATGGCTGAGTTGTCGTGTGGAGGCACGCTGATGGGCGAGATGACATCCACCGCCAGCACCCGGCCCAACGCCTGAAAAATGCCAACATGTTCGAAATCGGTCACCGGCTCGACCAGTCGGGCCAAAAAAGCGTTCACGGCGTCAGCGCTCAGCGCTTGGGGGTCGTAGCCCGCGAGTTCGGCGGCAATCTGGTCCAGGGTTTTCATGCGCTAAGGTGTTCGAGTTGGTGCAGTTCGGCCAAGGTGTTGGCGTTGGCAAAGGCGTTTGAGGGGTCACCGGCTTGGTCAAAACAAACCAGCGCGGCGCGATGCTGCGCGGCCCAGTCGCCCACTTTGCGACCGCCCGTGGCCATGAACGCAGCCAGACTGGGCAGCAGGCTGGTGCGCATCAGGCAAAACACCGGCTGCACATGCATTTGTGGCTGCCCGCTGGCATCGGGCTCTCGTGCGCTGGCCAGGGCGATGTCCGCCTCTTCTATCGCCAGGGCGTGCGCCAGCCGCCGGGCCAGGTCCAGCGGAAACAACGGTGTGTCACACGGCACGGTGAGCAGGTAAGGGGTTTGGCAATGGTTCAGCCCGGTTAAAAATCCGGCCAAGGGTCCGGCGTAGTCGGTTTTTGCATCGGGCCACACGGGCACACCAAAGGCGGCGTAAACGTCCAGATGGCGGTTGGCATTGACGGCGAGCGCACCCACGCCGCCACTAGCACGCAAGCGCTCTAAAGTAAATAGCGCCAAAGGCTTTCCACCAAAGGGCTGGAGGCCTTTATCGACACCACCCATACGCGAGCCCCGGCCACCTGAGAGAACCATGCCGGTGATCGCCAGAACATTCATCATGTTTCTTCCGGCCCGGTACGCGAAGCGACAAGCTTTGGGGCCATATCAACCGCCGATGTAACTCATTTCCACCCGCTTGACCGGCAGGCCGGTGTCGGGCCCCATGGCCTGACGCAGCTCGGAATAGTTGTCGCTGCGGCCCTGCCAGATGTGGCCGATGGCGTTGGCCAGGTCGGCATCGGTGGCCTCGCCACGCACCAGGCTGCGCAGGTCATAGCCTTTTTCGGCAAACAGGCACAGGTAAAGCTGGCCCTCGGTCGACAGCCGTGCCCGGTTGCAGTCACTGCAAAACGCCTGTGTCACGCTGCTGATCACACCGATTTCTCCCAGACTGGGGTCATGGCAGCCATGGGCATCGGCATATCCCCAGCGCTGGGCGGTTTCGCCGGGCTGGGTGGGTTCCAGCGGGACCAGTGGTAACTCAGATTGGATCAATCGGATCACATCAGCCGAAGGCAGCACCTCGTCCATGCGCCAGCCATTGGTGGCACCCACGTCCATGTACTCAATGAAGCGCAGCACCATGCCGCTGCCCTTGAAATACTTCGCCATCGGCAGGATTTGATGTTCGTTGGTGCCGCGCTTGACCACCATGTTGATCTTGATCGGCCCAAGCCCGGCGGCGCGGGCCGCTTCAATGCCTTCCAGCACATCGGCCACCGGAAAATCCACGTCGTTCATGCTGCGAAACACCGCATCGTCCAGCGCGTCCAGGCTGACGGTGATGCGCTGCAGGCCAGCCGCCTTGAGCGCCTGCGCCTTGCGCGCCAGCAGCGAGCCGTTGGTGGTCAGCGTCAAATCCAGCGGCTGGCCCTCGGGTGTGCGCAGCGCGGCCAACTGTTCAATCAAGCGCTCCAGGTTCTTGCGCAACAGCGGCTCGCCACCGGTCAGGCGGATCTTTTGCACGCCGTGGGCCACAAACTGGCGCGTGAGAAGGGTGATTTCCTCAAAGCTCAGCAGGGCTGAGTGCGGCAGATAGACGTAGTCCTTGTCAAAAATCTCCTTGGGCATGCAGTAATTGCAGCGGAAATTGCACTTGTCGGTGACGCTGATGCGCAGGTCACGAAGGTTGCGGCCACGTTGGTCGGCCAGCAAGGCGCTGGCAGTGATGCGCAAGTCGCTCCGCAAGGCTGTTTCGGGCAGCGCCAGGGCCGAGGGTCGCAGGTCTTGCAGCGGGATCACGCGGTGCGTGTGGGGATCAGACATGAGGGTGGCCTGGAAACAGGGTAGGGCGGGGCGGGAGTTCAGGATGGTGCGTCACGCCCGGATTTTGTCACGTGTGCCAGCCTTCGGCGGGTAGGGTTTTTCTGATGGCGAGGCTGGCACGACGCGCTGGTAGTTGGCTGCAATCGGGGCCGTGCCCGGGGGCCCGTCATCAACGCACAACAAAAAACCCGCACAAGGCGGGTTTTTGATCTGCAGGGCCAGCGCGGACGCCGTCCTGCCAAAGTTGGTTGCCTCTGGCACTTACACCTATATCACTTTGCCACAACGACCGAGGCGCTGTCCGATGCCACAGCCGCCGTTTCAGCAGCGGCAGGAGCCACGGCCGGTGCCACCATGGCCACCGGTTCTGGCGCGGCAGTGACTTTGCCACCGTGAAACTGCATCATCACCGGCACGATCAAGAGCGCCACGATGTTGATGATCTTGATCAACGGGTTCACAGCCGGACCAGCCGTGTCTTTGTAGGGGTCGCCCACGGTGTCGCCGGTTACGGCGGCCTTGTGGGTCTCGCTACCCTTGCCACCAAAGTGGCCGTCTTCGATGTACTTCTTGGCGTTGTCCCAGGCACCGCCGCCGGTACACATCGAGATGGCCACAAACAGACCGGTCACGATGGTGCCCATCAGCAAGCCACCCAAAGCCGCTGGCCCCAGCAGCAAACCCACCAGAATCGGCGCCACCACCGGCAGCAGCGACGGGATCATCATTTCCTTGATGGCGGCAGTGGTCAGCATGTCAACCGCTTTGCCGTATTCGGGCTTGGCCGTGCCTTCCATGATGCCTTTGATTTCGCGGAACTGGCGGCGCACTTCCACCACCACCGAACCGGCGGCGCGGCCAACCGCTTCCATTGCCATGGCACCAAACAGGTAAGGAATCATGCCGCCGATGAACAGACCGATGATGACCATCGGGTTGCTCAGGTCGAAGGTGATGTGGTGGCCGTAGCCTTCAAGTTTGTGGGTGTAGTCGGCAAACAGTACCAGCGCAGCCAGACCGGCCGAGCCGATGGCATAGCCCTTGGTCACGGCCTTGGTGGTGTTGCCCACCGCGTCCAGCGGGTCGGTGATGTCACGCACGCTTTTGGGCATCTCGGACATTTCGGCAATGCCACCGGCGTTGTCGGTGATGGGGCCGTAGGCGTCAAGTGCCACCACGATACCGGCCATGCTGAGCATGGAGGTGGCCGCAATGGCAATGCCGTACAGGCCAGCCAGCGAGTAAGCGCTAAAGATGGCCAGGCAGACAAACAGCACTGGCCAGGCGGTGGAGCGCATCGACACACCCAGACCGGCGATGATGTTGGTGCCGTGACCGGTAGTCGAGGCTTCAGCGATGTGCTGCACCGGTTTGTATTGGGTACCGGTGTAATACTCGGTGATCCAGACCAGCACGCCGGTCAGTACCAGGCCCACGGTGCAGGCGCCAAACAGGCTGCCAGCGCCGATCACGCGGCCGTCCGTCAGCGTCAGTGCTTGGGGGAACAGGCTTTGCGTCACAAAGTAAAAGGCCACCAGCGACAAGCCGCCAGCCACAGCCAGACCCTTGTACAGCGCAGGCATCACGTTTTTCATACCCGGCGAGGCCTTGACGAAGAAGCAGCCAATGATGGAGGCGACGATCGACACCGCACCGAGTGCCAGCGGATACATCACCGCACCGGAGCCAGCGCCGGTGATGAGCAGCGAGCCCAGCACCATGGTGGCGATCAGCGTCACCGCGTAGGTTTCAAACAAATCGGCCGCCATACCGGCGCAGTCGCCCACGTTGTCACCCACGTTGTCGGCAATCACAGCCGGGTTGCGCGGGTCATCTTCGGGGATGCCGGCTTCGACTTTGCCCACCAGGTCAGCGCCCACGTCAGCGCCTTTGGTGAAAATGCCACCGCCCAGACGGGCAAAGATCGAGATCAGCGAGGAGCCAAAAGCGAAACCGATCAGCGGGTTGAGTTTGGCAGCGGTGGCCATGCCATCCGGCACCAGGAACCAGTAAAACCCGGTCACGCCCAGCAGCCCCAGACCCACCACCAGCATGCCCGTGATGGCACCACCACGGAAAGCCACATCCAGCGCCGGGCCAATGCCTTTGGTCGCAGCCTGTGCGGTACGCACGTTGGCGCGCACCGACACGTTCATGCCGATGAAGCCGCAGGCGCCCGAGAGCACCGCACCCACCACAAAACCGATTGCACTCAAGGGGTCCAGAAAGATGCCGATCAGCACAGCTAGCACCACGCCCACCATGGCAATCGTCTTGTACTGGCGCGCCAGATAAGCCGCTGCGCCGGTTTGGATCGCCGCTGCAATGTCCTGCATTCGCTGGTTGCCAGCGTCCTGGGAAAGAATCCAGCTTCGGGCCCAAGCCCCATAGCCGACGGCGATCAAGCCGCAGATAAGCGCCAGAATGAGCGCAGAGTTGCCTGTCATGTGAAAAATCTCCTGAAGTTGCTTCGCGAGGAAGTGGTGCAACGCAATCGGCACCACCGCTGCGTTGCTTCCTCGCCCCCAGCACCGGTAAGGTGCCACTGGTGGCGGTTGGCCAACGGGCAGACTGTAACGCCAAAATTGCGGTTTTTTGGCCCCAGCAAGGGGCGAGTCAGTAAAATCAGAGTTAATCCGGAATGTCCCTGATTCAACCCAAACCGCACACACACCATGTCATTAGATAACGTCACTCCTGGTAAGAACGTCCCCGAAGCCTTCAACGTGATCATCGAAATCCCGATGAACGCCGACCCGGTCAAGTACGAGGTGGATCACGAAACACACGCGATTTTTGTGGACCGCTTCATGAGCACAGCCATGCACTACCCCACCAACTATGGGTATGTGCCGCAGACCATCAGCGGTGACGGTGACCCGGTGGATGTGCTGGTGATCACCCCGGTGCCGCTGATCCCCGGCGTGGTGGTGACCTGCCGTGCCATCGGTATTTTGAAAATGGAAGACGAAGCCGGCATGGACGGCAAGGTGCTGGCGGTGCCGGTCGACAAGATTTTGTCGCTCTACACCCGCTGGCAAAAACCCGAAGACCTGAGCCCGGTGCGCCTGAAAACCATCGCCCACTTCTTTGAGCACTACAAGGATCTGGAAGCCAACAAGTGGGTCAAGATTTTGGGTTGGGAAGGCCCGGAAGCCGCCAAGCAGGAAATTCTGGAAGGCATTGCCAACTACCAGAAGGCCCACGAATAATTGATGCTAAATTGGCCTCTAGCCCTTTCGCAAAAAGGGCTGGTAGCTAGCGAATAGATAGTATCTAAGCGCCTGCCTGTGGTGACACGGCAGGCGCTTTTCGTTGGGCAGCGATTTTTGGCGGCAGGTGCGTGTGGCCTAAACTGGTGGCGTGAATCTGCATATGGTGTAAGGAAAGAAAGGCGGTTGGCATGAAACTATTGCGTTATGGCCCTGCGGGTCAGGAAAAGCCCGGCGTACTCGATGCCGATGGTCGTGTGCGCGACTTAAGCGGTCTGGTGGACGACATTGGCGGCACCACGCTGCTACCCGCCAGCTTGGCTCGGCTAAAGACACTGGACCTGGCCAGCTTGCCGCTGGTGCCCGGCGTATCGCAGCAGGACTTGCGGCTGGGGCCGTGTGTGGCGAAGGTGGGTAAATGCATCTGCATCGGCCTGAACTACGCCGACCATGCGGCCGAGTCCGGCATGCCGGTGCCACCTGAGCCGGTGGTGTTCAACAAGTGGACCAGCGCGATCGTCGGTCCGGATGATCAGGTTGAAATCCCGCGCGGCTCGCTCAAAACCGACTGGGAAGTGGAACTTGCCGTGGTCATTGGGCAGGGCGGGCGCTACATTGAAGAAGCCGATGCCATGGCCCACGTGGCGGGTTACTGCGTGATGAACGATGTGTCCGAGCGCGAATTCCAGCTGAACCGCAGCGGCACCTGGGACAAGGGCAAGGGCTGCGACACCTTCGGTCCGCTCGGCCCGTGGCTGGTGACGGCGGATGAAATCCCCGACCCGCAGGCGCTCAAACTCTGGCTGGAGGTGGATGGCCACCGCTACCAGAATGGAAGCACGGCGACCATGGTGTACAGGGTGCCGTTCCTGATCAGCTACCTGAGCCAATTCATGAGTTTGCAGCCTGGCGACGTGATCTCCACCGGCACGCCGCCGGGTGTGGGCATGGGCCACAAGCCACCGGTGTTTCTGCGCGCCGGACAGACCATGCGTCTGAGCGTCGAAGGGCTGGGCGCGCAGACGCAGCGGGTTGTGCAGGGGTAAGTCGCACTGCCCGCGTTGGTTACTGCGGGACGCAGGCCGACGTGGCACTCAGCGCCGTTCGTGTCCCCCGCCCTGCGGGCTCCTCCTTGACCTCACCGCGCTGAGTGCCACGCCGTCCTTCGTGCTACGGCCTTTGCCGCCAAAGTCCCCATCCGCTGCCACCCAAGACCTGAGACTTCATCGGTCGGCAGCCGCCTTGAACGGGCTGTGTCGCTCCAGTTCACCCACATACTGCCCGATCCCCTCACGCTCCTGGGTCAAAAAGTTGTCCACCGCCGCAAAAAACTGCGGATGTGCCAGCCAGTGGGCGCTGGTGGTGGTCACCGGCAGCAGGGCGCGAGCCAATTTGTGCTCGCCCTGCGCCCCGCCCTCAAAACGCTGGTAGCCGTGCTTGATGCACCATTGCAGCGGCTGGTAATAACAGGCTTCAAAGTGCAGACAATCCACCCGTTTCAGTGCACCCCAATAGCGACCGTAGGCCACTCGCCCGGTCACACCCGCGTCTGGTGTGGTGGCTGATTCTGCGTCTCCAGAAGTGCCTGCCAATTCAGGGAGTTCAATGCCTTTTAGTCCTCCTGCCCTTACGCTGCTTGCGTTGATAGCTAGCAAACTTGAAGCAATCGGTTGACCATTCTGTTCGGCAATGAAAAGTACCCAGTCTTCAGGCATGTCGCTTGCCATGCGCGTGTAGAAGGCGCGGTTGAAGTAGGGCGGGTTGCCATGCTCCAGATAGGTGCGCTCGTAACACTGGTAGAAAAAGTCCCAGTCCGCCTTGGTGATTTCCGTGCTCTGCATCACCCGAAAAGTCACTCCAGCAGCAGCCACCTTTCGCCGCTCCTGGCGGATTTTCTTGCGCTTTTCTTGTGACAGGCTGGCCAGGAAGTCGTCAAAACTGGCGTAGCCGCTCGGGCTGTTGGACCAGTGAAACTGGATGGTGTGGCGTAGCAACATGCCCGCCTGGGTGAGCGCGGTCACATCGTCGTCGCTGGCAAACAGGGCGTGCAAGCCGGTGAGCTGGTTGGCCGCGCACCAGTCCAGCAAAGTTTTGACCAGCAACAGCCGATCCTCAGGCGTGTGCGCCAGCAGCCGGCTGCCCGGCACCGGGATGAACGGCACTGCGCACACGGCTTTGGGGTGATACGACAGCCCGTGCTGGTGGTAGGCGCGCGCCCAACCCCAGTCAAAGACAAATTCACCCTGCGAGTGCGACTTGATGTAGATCGCGCAGGCAGCTTGCAGCTCACCCTGGCGCTCCAGCAGAAAGAATCTTGGCGTCCAACCCGTCGCCGTCGTGGCGCAGCCGGTGGTGTGCAAGGCGCTCAAAAAAGCGTGGCGCATGAAGGGCGTGGGCTGGCTCTGCGTCAGCAGCAAGGCATCCCAGGCGCTGGCATCCACTTGCAAGGGCGAATCCACCACCCGAATGACATAATCATTTGACGCTGACATTGGCACTTTTCCCCTCATTGCACTGACCTTTTCATGACGCTCAAACTCTGTATTGCCCAACTTAACCTGGTGGTGGGCGATCTGGCGGGTAACTCGCAAAAAATCATTCAGGCGGCGCAAGACGCTTACCAGCAGGGTGCACGTCTGGTGCTGACACCCGAGCTGTCGATTTGTGGCTACGCCGCAGAAGACCTTTTTTTACGCCACGCGTTCATTTCTGCATGTGATGATGCCGTGAAAGCCGTGGCGGCGGCGTTGGCTCCGTTGAAAGACCTCGCGGTGGTCGTGGGCCACCCGACAGGCGGCGACAGCCGCACCCGCTCGGTGGCGGTGCAGCAGCGCTTCAATGCTGCCAGCGTGCTGCGTGAAGGGCAGGTGGTGGCCACCTATGCCAAGCGCGAGTTGCCCAATTACCAGGTGTTTGATGAACGCCGCTACTTCACGCCCGGGCAGGATGTTTGCGTTTTTGAGGCCGGTGAACCGGGCAATACGGTCAAAGTCGGCCTCCTGATTTGTGAAGATGCCTGGTTTGAGGCCCCGGCGCGCCAGACGCGTGAGGCCGGTGCCGAGCTGTTGGCGGTCATCAACGCCTCGCCGTTTCATGTGGGCAAGGGTCTGGAGCGCGAGCAGATGATGCGCGCGCGCGTGCTCGACTGCGGCCTGCCACTGGTTTACGCGCACTTGGTGGGTGGGCAGGACGAAGTGGTGTTCGAGGGTCATTCCTTCATTCTGAGTGTCGATGGCACGCTGGTTGGGCGCGCTCCGAGTTTTAAGGAAAATTGCCTTCTAGCCCTTATAGATAAAGCGCAAGAAGCTATCAATATAAAAGCACTGATCGCACCAAACAGAACGCCCGATGAAGACCTGTGGGACGCGCTGGTGCTCGGTGTGCGTGACTACATCAACAAAAACGGCTTCCCGTCGGTGCTGCTCGGGCTGTCGGGCGGCATCGATTCGGCTTTGGTGCTGGCAATTGCGGTCGATGCGCTGGGCAAGGAGCGGGTGCGCGCGGTGATGATGCCGTCGCCCTACACGGCCGACATCAGCTGGATTGACGCGCGTGACATGGCGGCGCGCCTGGGCGTGCGGTATGACGAGCTGTCCATCGTGCCCGAGTTTGAAGCCTTCAAAGCGACGCTGGCCGGTGAGTTCAAGGGCATGGCTGAGGACACCACCGAAGAAAACATCCAGGCCCGCATTCGCGGCACGCTGCTGATGGCGCTCTCCAACAAGCTCGGCAGCATTGTGTTGACCACTGGCAACAAGAGTGAGATGGCCACTGGCTATTGCACGTTGTATGGCGACATGGCGGGTGGCTTTGCGGTGATCAAGGACCTAGCCAAAACCACGGTGTTCCGGTTGGCGCGCTGGCGCAATTTGCATGACCCGTACGGCACCGGTCAGCAGCCGATCCCTGAGCGCATCATCACCCGCCCGCCGAGTGCCGAATTGCGCCCCGACCAGACCGACCAGGACAGCCTGCCGCCTTACGAGGTGCTGGACGCGATTCTGGAGCGCTATATGGAAAACGACCAGAGCATCGAAGCCATCATCGCCGCCGGGTTCGAACGCACCGATGTGGAGCGTGTCACGCGGCTCATCAAGATCAACGAGTACAAGCGACGACAGTCCCCAGTGGGCATCCGCGTGACCCACCGCAGCTTTGGCAAGGACTGGCGCTACCCCATCACCAACCGGTTTCGTGCCTGACGGGTGCTGAAGCTGCTGCCTTCATGCACAATCACGGTGCATGCAAGTCGCTAATCACGCCCGCTTGAGCCAAAATTCACTTTGAATATTTACCAACGAGGATATCCATGAAGCAAATTACCGCCATCATCAAACCGTTCAATCTTGAAGAAGTGCGTGAAGCGCTGGCTGAGTGCGGCGTGACCGGCTTGACCGTGACCGAGGTGAAGGGTTTCGGTCGCCAGAAAGGTCACACCGAACTCTATCGCGGTGCGGAATATGTCGTCGATTTTTTGCCCAAGGTCAAGGTCGAGGTGGTGGTGAAAACCGAAGACGTGGACCGTTGCGTGGATGCCATCGTCAAGGCCGCCTATACCGGCAAGATTGGTGATGGCAAGATTTTTGTCTCCAGCGTGGAGCGTGTGGTGCGCATCCGCACCGGTGAACTCGACCAGGCCGCCATCTGAAGAGGTTGTGCCGCGCGCCGTGACCGCCGGGCATCAATTTATTTTTTGCCAGGCTCAGCATTCACCAGTTGGGTGCCGGCCAGGGCGTCATGCCAGAACTGCCGTTTCGGGTGAAAGCGGCTCAGCAACGCCCAGATAGCCACCCAACCGATGGTGATTACCGTCGTTTCACCTCCCGACAGGCTAAACCACCACGCGGCCATCAGCGGCGGCAGCAGCCATAACCAGCTCCACACGTAGCGAATCAAAGCACGGCCCTGGGTCAGAGGCTGGCCTTGCAGGTCAACCACGCGGATGCGCCAGGTTTTCATGGCCAGGGTCTGCCCCTTGGACCACAGCCAGCCAAAGTAAATGCCAAACACCACAAAAATAAAGGCCTGCAGCGCATGCCGGTTGTCCATGGCGTTTTTGGTCTGGCTCAGGGCACCAAACAGATAACCGGCAATGAACACCACGCCAAATAGCAGGATGCCCTCATACAGCCAGCACGACATGCGGCGCAGCAGGCTGGGGGTTTCAAGAACAGGGGAGTCGGGAGAACCGGAGATAGGATGGGTCATGGCTGGCAAGGGCGGACAGGGCACGGCGGGTGATCCGCGAGCCGCCGACTTTACTTGATTTTCGGGGGCAATCACCGCTAGCGCTGGCACAGTGCCATAATGCGCGCTGCAAATTAAAGCAAACGGGTCAAAGTCTGGCGGACTATTCATTACGCTTGTGGCTTTGGTCTTAAGTTTCGATGCAACGCCACAAGTGTTTGCAAAGAAGCACCCAAGGTTTTTCGTCAGAGAAATTCACAAAGGTTCATCATGGAAATATCCAAAGCCGAAACCAGTTCGGTGTCAAACACCTCAGCCGCCAACCACAGCAAGTCTGCCCACGATTCGGGTGTGCAAGAGCTGCGCGGAGCAGAAATCCTGATCAAGGCCCTGCAGGCCGAGAACGTCAAGTACGTCTGGGGTTACCCCGGCGGCGCGGTGCTGCACATTTACGATGCCGTGTTCAAGCAGGACACCATCCAGCACATTCTGGTACGCCACGAGCAGGCTGCGGTGCACGCCGCTGACGGTTACGCCCGCGCCACGGGTGACGTGGGTGTGGCGCTGGTCACCTCGGGTCCCGGTGCCACCAATGCCGTCACAGGCATTGCCACGGCGTACATGGACAGCATCCCGATGGTGATCATCAGCGGGCAGGTGCCAACGGCAGCAATCGGTATGGACGCTTTCCAGGAGTGTGACACGGTTGGCATCACCCGTCCGGTGGTCAAACACAACTTTCTGGTCAAAGATGCACGCGATCTGGCCATGACCATGAAGAAAGCCTTCCACATCGCCCGCAGTGGCCGCCCCGGCCCGGTGGTGGTGGATATCCCGAAGGATGTGTCTTTCAAGAAGGTGCCCTACCACGGCTACCCCGACAAGGTCGAAATGCGGTCTTACAACCCGGTGCGCAAGGGCCACGGTGGACAGATCCGCAAGGCCTTGCAGTTGTTACTGGCGGCCAAGCGGCCCTACATCTACACCGGCGGCGGTGTGTTGCTGAGCAACGCCTCCAACGAGTTGCGCCAATTGGTGAACATGCTGGGTTACCCGGTGACCCACACGCTGATGGGTCTGGGTGCCTACCCGGCCAGTGATCGCAAGTTTTTGGGCATGTTGGGCATGCACGGCACCCTGGAAGCCAACAGCGCTATGCAGAACTGCGACGTGCTGCTGGCGGTGGGCGCGCGCTTTGATGACCGGGTGATTGGCAATCCCAAACATTTTGCGCAAAACGAACGCAAGATCATCCATATAGATATTGACCCGTCAAGCATTTCCAAGCGTGTGCGCGTGGATATTCCCATCGTGGGCGATGTCAAGGAAGTTCTCAACGAACTCATCGCCATGATCAAGGAAAGCACGATCAAGCCTGATGCCAACGCCTTGGGGGCCTGGTGGGACACGATTGAGGGCTGGCGCAAGCGTGACTGCCTGAAGTACGACCACGGCAGCAACGACGTGATCAAGCCGCAATACGTGGTGGAAACACTGTGGAACATGACCAAGGACGCTGATACCTACATCACCTCCGATGTGGGTCAGCACCAGATGTGGGCCGCACAGTATTACCGCTTTGATGAGCCAAGGCGCTGGATCAACTCGGGTGGCCTGGGTACCATGGGCGTGGGCATTCCCTACGCCATGGGCATCAAGCTGGCCAA
Organism: uncultured beta proteobacterium; assembly: GCA_903905735.1. Classification (GTDB taxonomy): domain Bacteria; phylum Pseudomonadota; class Gammaproteobacteria; order Burkholderiales; family Burkholderiaceae_C; genus Rhodoferax. Next base: position 59,987 of record CAIVHU010000128.1, on the reverse strand, counting down.
GCCCGAGAGTGAAGTGTTCTGCGTCACCGGCGAGGGTTCGGTGCAGATGTGCATTCAGGAACTATCGACCTGCCTGCAATACAACACGCCGATCAAGATCGTGTCGCTGAACAACCGTTACCTGGGCATGGTGCGCCAGTGGCAAGAGATCGAATACTCGGGCCGTTACAGCCATAGCTATATGGATGCGCTGCCCAATTTCGTCAAATTGGCGGAGTCTTATGGTCACGTGGGCATGCTTATTGAACATGCCTCGGATGTGGAAGGTGCTCTGCGTGAAGCGCGCAGACTCAAGGACCGTACGGTGTTCATGGACTTCCGTACCGACCCGACCGAAAACGTGTTCCCGATGGTGCGTGCAGGCAACGGCATCACCGAGATGCTGCTGAGTTCCGAAGATCTTTAACCCAACCTGAACGAATCTATTGCTCGCCAACTCCTCACATTACCGTGTGAGGATGAGGGCGGCGAAAGTGCAAGCTTTCGCGTTGGCGAAAAGAGGAGTCATTCATCATGAAACATATCATTGCAGTATTGCTGGAAAACGAAGCCGGTGCGTTGTCGCGTGTGGTGGGATTGTTTTCGGCCCGTGGCTACAACATCGAGTCCCTGACCGTTGCGCCGACGGAAGATCCAAGCCTGTCGCGTATGACTATCCAGACCGCCGGCTCGGAAGAGGTCATTGAACAGATCACCAAGCACCTGAACCGCCTGATTGAAGTCGTCAAGGTGGTTGATTTGACCGAAGGTGCCTATACCGAGCGTGAGCTGATGCTGGTCAAGGTCCGCGCGGTGGGCAAGGAGCGCGAAGAGATGAAGCGCATGGCTGATATATTCCGTGGCCGCATCATCGACGTCACGGAGAAAAGCTACACCATTGAACTGACGGGCGACCAGTCCAAGAACGATGCATTTTTGAGTGCCATTGAAAATGGTGCGATTTTGGAAACCGTGCGAACCGGTGCCTGCGGTATTGGCCGCGGCGAGCGAATTTTGCGGGTCTAGTCAATTGGGGACAGAGCAAATATGCTGCTCAAATCTTGGTCTGCCCCGCAAAGTCATTAGTTTTTTTATAACGGAGAGATAGATGAAAGTTTTTTACGATAAAGATTGTGATCTGAGCCTCATCAAGGGCAAAACCGTCGCCATCATTGGTTATGGTAGCCAAGGCCACGCGCACGCCCAGAATCTGAATGACAGCGGCGTCAAAGTTGTGGTCGGTTTGCGCAAGGGTGGTGCATCTTGGGACAAGGTTGGCAAGGCCGGCCTTAACGTGATGGAAGTCAACGACGCTGTCAAGATCGCTGACGTGGTCATGATCCTGTTGCCCGACGAGCAAATCGCCGAGGTTTACGCCAACAACGTCGCACCTAACATCAAGGCAGGTGGCTCGCTGGTATTTGCTCACGGCTTCAATGTGCATTACAACCAGGTCGTGCCCCGTGCTGATCTGGATGTTTGGATGGTCGCTCCCAAGGCTCCCGGCCACACCGTCCGCAACACCTACACCCAGGGTGGCGGCGTGCCACACCTGATCGCTGTGCATCAGGACAAGAGCGGCAAGGCGCGTGACCTGGCTTTGTCTTATGCCATGGCCAACGGTGGCGGCAAGGCTGGCATCATCGAGACCAATTTCAAGGAAGAAACCGAGACCGATCTGTTTGGTGAGCAAGCCGTGCTGTGCGGTGGTGCTGTTGAATTGGTCAAGATGGGTTTTGAGACCCTGGTTGAAGCGGGTTATGCCCCCGAAATGGCCTATTTCGAGTGCTTGCACGAGCTGAAACTGATCGTGGATCTGATTTATGAAGGCGGCATCGCCAACATGAACTACTCGATCTCCAACAACGCCGAATACGGCGAGTACGTGACAGGCCCCGAGGTCATCAACGCTCAAAGCCGTGAAGCCATGCGCAACGCCTTGAAGCGCATCCAGAATGGCGACTACGCCAAGAGCTTCATTTTGGAAGGCCGTACCAACTATCCCAGCATGACCGCACGTCGTCGCAATACTGCCGATCACCAGATTGAAATCGTGGGTGCCCAGTTGCGCGCCATGATGCCATGGATCGCCAAAAACAAGCTGGTCGATCAGACCCGCAATTAAGCGGCATCGAGCTCAGGAAAAAGGCCACTTCGGTGGCCTTTTGTTATTATGGTTTGACTCAAAAGGCCGCTGGAATGGACGAAAACAACAACTCTGATTTTGCCGAGCTCGATGCGCCCCTCAAAAAGCGTCGCAAAGGCATATACGTCTTACCCAACCTGTTTACGCTGGCAGCCCTGTTCGGTGGTTTTTATGCCATTGTGATGGCGATCAACGGTCGCTTTGACATGGCGGCCATCGGTGTCTTTTGTGCCATGATCCTGGACAGTCTGGACGGCCGGGTCGCTCGCATGACCAACACGCAAAGTGCATTTGGCGAGCAAATGGATTCGCTGTCCGACATGGTGTCTTTTGGCGCTGCACCCGCGCTGATCAGCTACGTCTGGGCGCTCAAGGGGCTAGGGCGCTGGGGCTGGTTGGCGGCCTTTGTGTACTGCGCTTGCGCTGCCCTGCGCTTGGCGCGATTCAATGTCAATACGACGATTGTGGACAAGCGCTACTTTCAAGGTTTGCCGTCGCCTGCAGCCGCCGCTTTGGTGGCAGGTTTGATCTGGGTGGCGACAGATTCTGGTATTTCGGGCAGCACATTGGCATGGCCCATGTTCGCAGTGTCACTGTATGCAGGTTTGACCATGGTCACCAACGTGCCCTTTTACAGTTTCAAGGATGTGCGCATGAAGCGCAGTGTCCCGTTTGTGGTGATTGTGCTGATTGCGATTGCGATTGCACTCATCAATATCGACCCGCCGACCGTGCTGTTTGGAATTTTCGTGGCGTACGGCCTGAGTGGATACATGGTTTACTTCTGGCGCAAGTACAAAGGTATCCCGACCAGTGTGATCAGCACATCGACCGATGAGCCCGATGAGCGCGGGCTTCACAATTAGCCACATGTGGTATATTTTGATCATGCAAATCCAATCTCTAGCGCTACTACCAACATCCAACGGGTGGAGTTGTTAGCGCTTGATTGCATCAACCCCGAAAAGCCCGTATGCCATTCGCAACGGGCTTTTTTGTTGGCATGAACAAATTTTCGATTGCGAATTCATTGAAAACCCAGGAGTGACGAGATGACAGACAAGTTAGTGATTTTTGACACCACCTTGCGTGACGGCGAGCAGTCTCCGGGCGCTTCCATGACTCGCGACGAAAAGCTGCGCATTGCCCGCCAGCTGGAACGCCTGAAGGTGGACGTGATTGAGGCGGGTTTTGCCGCCAGTTCCAATGGTGATTTCGAATGCATCAAGGCCATCGCCGAGGTGATCAAGGATTCGACCGTGTGTTCGCTGGCTCGCGCCAGTGACCGCGACATCTCGCGCGCTGCCGAAGCACTGAAGTCAGCCAACTCGGGTCGGCTGCACCTGTTTTTGGCGACCAGCCCGCTGCACATGGAGAAGAAGCTGCGCATGACGCCAGATCAGGTGTTTGAGCAATCCAAACTGGCTGTGCGGTTTGCCCGTAACCTCATGGGCGACATTGAGTTCAGCGCCGAAGATGCGTATCGTTCTGATCCGGACTTTTTGTGCCGTGTGTTTGAGGCCGTGATCAATGAAGGTGCGACCACCATCAATGTGCCTGACACAGTGGGCTACGCCATCCCCGAGTTGTATGGCAATTTCATCAAGGATTTGCGCGAGCGTATTCCGAACAGCGACAAGGCGATCTGGTCCGTGCATTGCCACAATGACCTGGGCATGGCGGTAGCCAACTCATTAGCAGGTGTGAAAATTGGCGGTGCGCGCCAAGTGGAGTGCACCATCAATGGTCTTGGTGAACGTGCCGGGAATTGCTCTTTGGAAGAAATTGTCATGGCGGTCAAGACGCGCAAAGACTATTTTGGTCTGGAACTGGGTATTGACACCAAACACATTCTGGCTGCCAGCCGTTTGGTCAGTCAGACCACGGGCTTTGTGGTACAGCCCAACAAGGCCGTAGTGGGTGCGAATGCGTTTGCCCATGCGTCTGGCATCCACCAGGATGGCGTGTTGAAGGCCCGTGACACCTACGAAATCATGCGGGCGGAAGACGTGGGCTGGAGCAACAACAAGATCGTGATGGGCAAGCTCAGCGGTCGCAACGCCTTCAAACTTCGCCTGCAGGAACTGGGCGTGACGATGGACAGCGAGGCCGAGATCAACAATGCGTTCATCAAGTTCAAGGATCTGGCCGACCGCAAGAGCGAGATCTTTGACGAAGACATCCTGGCCCTGGTCAGCGAAGAAAACGTCGCTCAAAGTCATGATCGCTTCGGGTTTGTGTCACTGTCGCAACACAGCGAAACCGGTGAGATGCCTCAGGCCACTGTGATCATGACGATGGACGGCAAGGAGGTGACCGGCCAGTCCAACGGCAATGGCCCGGTGGATGCGTCGCTCAAAGCCATTGAGGCCAATGTCAAAAGTGGTGCTGAAATGGTGCTTTATTCGGTCAACGCCATCAGCGGCTCCACTGAAAGTCAGGGCGAAGTCACGGTGCGCCTGCAAAACAGTGGGCGGGTCGTCAATGGTGTGGGTGCGGACCCGGATATTGTGGTTGCCTCGGCCAAAGCCTATCTGAGTGCACTGAACAAACTGAGCAGTCAGGCTGAACGTGTGGCTGCCCAAGGCTAAAGCCAAGGGGAAGGTTGAAGAAAGTCTCGCAAGTACTTGGTACTGCGAGACTTTTTCCGTTTAAACTCTGACCTTCGGTACAGTGCGGTCAGGAGCCATGGTCATGACAACTTTTCTACAGAATTCTCTGGGCAGAAAGTCTCGCGGCTTGATTTTTCTGCTGGGATTTTTTGTTTCCATCGCATTGGCTCCGTTGTCAATTTCGCATGCGGCCACCAGCAAGGTGCGTGTTGCCAAGCAACATGTGGTCAAGGCTCCGGTTGGTAAATCCAGGAAAGTTGTTGTGCAAGGACGACATCGTGGCAAGGTTGTCGTGGTCAAAAAAAATGTGCGAGCCAAACAACAGGTTGTCGTGGCGGAGACACCCTCCGTCGGGCAAATGGAAGGCTTGCATGCAACTTCTGATTCCCTCAACCTGAAGTCGAGTGTTGCTCTCGTGGTGGATCAACAGACTAATGAAGTGCTTTACCGAAAAAATGACACAGCGGTCTTGCCTATTGCTTCCCTGACCAAACTCATGACCGGCTTACTGATCAGTGATGCTCACCTACCGATGGACGAGCCCATCACGATCACTTCAGACGATGTCGATACAGAAAAAAATAGCCGCTCGCGGCTGCAAGTTGGCAGTGTGCTGACACGCGGCGAGTTGATGCACTTGGCGCTGATGTCCAGTGAAAACCGCGCTGCCCACGCCTTGGCTAGGACTGCACCTGGTGGTCTGTCAGTTTTTGTGGCACAGATGAATGCCAGGGCGCGCAGTCTTGGCATGACTGACACCGTTTATGTCGAACCGACGGGCTTGTCCAGCAGCAACCGTTCCAGTGCGCGTGATCTGGTGAAACTTGTGGATATCGCACATCAGCACCCGTTGCTGCGGGAACTGACAACGTCACCAGGGTTTGAGGTGGATGTGGGGCGGAGAACACTTCAGTTCAACAACACCAACCGGCTGGTCAAGAATCCCACCTGGGATATTGGCTTGCAAAAAACCGGCTACATCACTGAAGCAGGTCGTTGCCTGGTCATGCAAGCGAGTGTGGCGGGGCGCAATCTCATCATGGTCTTCCTGGACTCCGCTGGCAAACTCAGCCGTTTTGCTGATGCCGAGCGCGTTCGGCACTGGATCCAAACGACGGAACGTGGGGTATCTGCCAAAGCAGGCGTGCCCACCATCAATGGTTAGTTCACGCTGGGTGATAGCCCAGATTGCGCGATATCTCAGCGGCGGTCGCCATCAATTTGGGTAACCATGCTTCATCCATGCGCCCGGCAGGCGCTGAAATTGACAAGCCAGCGACCAACCTGCCCTGATCATCAAGAATGCCGGCTGCCATGCAGCGCACGCCCAGTTCAAGCTCTTCGTTGTCGGTAGCGTAGGTTTCACGGCGTACCTTCGACAGCTCTTTTTCAAGCGCAGGCAGCTGGGTTAGGCTGTTTTTGGTGTGTCCACTCAAACCGGTGCGTGTGGCATAGGTGCGAATTCTCTGTGGCTCGTCTGATGCCAGAAAAAGCTTGCCGACTGATGTGAGATGCAAAGGTGCTCTGCCACCAATCGCACGAATCACCTGCATACCCGATCGTTCGCTGTAAGCGCGCTCCACATACACAATTTCATCGCCTTGGCGCATGCTCAGGTTGACCGGTTGCTGGGTGATGCGGTGTAACTCGCGCATCGGCTCCAGTGCCGCGTCACGCACATTGAGCCGGTTCTTGACCAGGTTGCCCAGTTCCAACAGGCGCATACCCAATCGGTAATTACCAGCCTGGGGTCGATCCACAAAACGTCCGGTGGCCAAATCGTTCAGGATGCGGTGCGTCGTCGAGGCATGTAAGCCAGCCTTTTCGCTGATTTCCTTGAGTGACATGGCTTCTTCACGAGAGGCCAGAATATCGATCAAGGTAAACATCCGCTCAATCACCTGAACGGTGGGGACTGATGGAATTCCTGGATCTGACTTTCGCATACGACTCCCTACAAATGTTCAATATATTTTACCCTATGAAATTCTAATGAGCCATCGTTTCCCATAGCCCGTTAGACAGAAGTTCATACGGTCTGAAATGTGACTTGTAGGCCATTTTTTTGCAGGATTTGATCCAGTATCCGAGATACAGGTGGCGCAGCCCCATGGCGCGCGCGCGCTCTATCTGCCACAGGACATTGAATGTGCCGAAGTTTTGCCCTGGCTCAGGGTCATAAAAGGTGTAGACCGCAGAGAGACCCTCTTTGAGCACGTCGATGATGGACACCATCTTGAGCTCTGTGCCAGATTGATCTTGCAAGGGTGCACGGAACTCCACCATCCATGAGCGCACGTTGGACCGCACTAGAAAATCGGAGTACTGCACTTCGTCATCAATGTCCATGCCACCGCCGGGGTGGCGGGAGCGTTGATAGCGCTGGTACAGCGCGTAATGCTCCTGCGAAAAGGAGGGTTCGGTGACGGTGCAAATCAGTGACGCATGCTGCGCCCAAGCGCGCTTCTGGCTTCGATTGGGCATGAAGTCAGCGACCGGCAGGCGAATCGACAAGCAAGCGTTGCAGTTGTCGCATTGGGGGCGATAAACAAACGAACCACTGCGCCGAAAGCCATGCTGAATCAGCACGTCATAGTTGGCAGCGTCTATCGCCTCGCTCGGCGCGGCCACTTGCGACCTGGCCAGCCGTCCTTCCAGATAACTGCAAGGGTACGCCGCAGTCGCGTAGTACTGAATGTCGGTGACGAATCGCTCGGAATGGTTCACGTTGTGGCGGGTTGTGGAGCCATGAGACAGTTCCAGTATAGGGGCGAGAACGTCCAATCGGGGTTGGGCTCGGCTGCCGCGGTCGCTACCCGTTCAACAAACAGGGCTCGGGGCATTTCCGCTGCGCCCATGGAAGCCAGATGCCGGGTGTTTTGCTGGCAGTCGACCTGGTCGATGCCAAACTGACGGCACATGGCAACCAGCGCAGCCAGGGCAATTTTCGAGGCATCCGTTTGCCGGTGGAACATCGATTCCCCAAAGACGGCTCGCCCAATAGCCACAAAGTACAGCCCACCTGCCAATTCACCATCAACCCAGGTCTCCACGCTATGCGCCACACCAGCCTGATGCAGAGCCACATAGGCTTGAACCATGGTCGGCACGATCCAGGTGCCTGACTGACCCTGCCGGGCGCTGTCGGCACAGGCTTTGATGACCTCTTCAAATGCTGAGTCCACCCGGATGTCGTGATGCGGAGATTGGATGAATTTTTTGAGCCGTTTTTTCAATGAGGGGTGCAAGCGAAATTCAGTGGGTCTCAAAACCATCCGGGGATCAGGGCTCCACCACAACACCGGCTGCCCAGCGCTGAACCAAGGGAAAACACCAGACCGGTAGGCCCGTTGCAACGTGTCTGTTGATAAATCCCCGCCGGCACACAGCAAGCCCGGCGCATCGGAGTTTGCACCCCAGGCGTGATGAACGGCAGGAAACGTGTCGCCGAATTCCAGCCAAGTCAGGACGGGGGGGTCACCGCTCATGATCAATAAACGCCAGTGAAACAGCTGCCTTTGAGCGGGGCAAGCCAAAAAAGGCTCTTCGACCCATTACAATGCAGGGGTCGGGGCGTAGCGCAGCCTGGTAGCGCATCTGGTTTGGGACCAGAGGGTCGAAGGTTCGAATCCTTTCGCCCCGACCATTCGTTTCTCGTGATCTCTGCCCGTAGCTCAGTTGGATAGAGCAACAGCCTTCTAAGCTGTAGGTCACAGGTTCGACCCCTGTCGGGCAGGCCACTGATGCGGTTGCCCCAAACTTCCAAATACAATCAGTTCGCGGCTTCAAGGCCATTTTTGAAGTGTTCCTCCATGCGCTGGTGACTCAGTGCGGGGTCTCGTGCCAACAGCGCTGACATTAACGCGCGGTGTTCATTGAGCGACTCTTCTACGCGGCCGGACTTCAGTAGCGAGTTGTGCCGATTGAGCTTCATGACCTTACGCAGGTCGGTCACCATCTGGTTGCGCCAGCGGTTGTCGGCAAATTCCAACAGCAGCATGTGAAACCGCTCGTTGATGATGAAAAACTGTTCGCGGTCAAACTGCTCTGGCAACACCGATTGCTCCAGGGCATCGTGAAGTGACTGTAATTGCGCCATCTGGGCGGCCGAGGCGTTTTGCGCGACCATGGCCGCACCATCTGATTCAAGCAAGCCCAGCAGGTGATAGACATCCTGCAAATCACGCTCGGACACCTCGGTCACATACGCACCCCGGCGCACCTTCATGGTGACCAGCCCCTCTGCCGCCAACACTTTCAGAGCCTCACGCAAAGGCGTGCGGCTGATGCCGTAGGCTTCGGCGATTTTCAGCTCGTCAATCCAGCTACCCGGCTCCAACTCGCGGCTGAAAATACGCTGGCGCAGCAACTCAGCCACTTCCTCGTAAAGTGCGCGTGGAGCTAAGGAGAGTGCGGCCATATGGCAAAGTGTAAGCTGCAAGGAATTTTTTGTATCAATAATTATAAATAACGTAAACTCTACAGGCTGTACTCAACGCGTCATTGCATGTTTGGCGTTGGCGATGTACCGTTTGAACCTCCGACAGGAGCTACCCCTCATGACCTCAAAATCCCCCGAATTCCAGAGCGCAGACCTTCAGGCCTGGGCCAAAGCCGCCGCCAAGTCTGCACCCAACGGCAATGTCGATGCATTGAACTGGCAAACGCCGGACGGCATCACCGTCAAGCCGCTGTACACCGCTGAAGACATCCATAGCCTGCCTTACACCAACACCTTGCCGGGTTTTGAGCCGTATCTGCGCGGCCCGCAAGCCACCATGTACGCCGTGCGTCCCTGGACGATTCGCCAGTACGCGGGGTTTTCCACCGCTGAAGAGTCCAACGCGTTTTATCGCAAGGCGCTGGCCGCTGGCGGGCAGGGTGTGTCGGTTGCATTCGATCTGGCCACCCACCGTGGTTATGACTCGGATCATCCGCGTGTGACTGGCGACGTGGGCAAGGCAGGCGTGGCGATTGATTCGGTCGAGGACATGAAAATTCTTTTCGACCAGATTCCGCTTGACAAAGTGAGTGTCTCCATGACGATGAATGGCGCGGTGCTGCCGGTGCTGGCGGGTTACGTGGTGGCCGCGGAAGAGCAGGGCGTATCGCAGGACAAGCTCAGCGGAACCATTCAGAACGACATTCTGAAAGAGTTCATGGTGCGCAACACCTACATTTACCCGCCCGAGCCGTCGATGAAGATCATTGGCGACATCATCGAGTACACGGCCAAAAACATGCCGAAGTTCAACTCGATCTCGATTTCGGGCTACCACATGCAGGAAGCCGGGGCTAATCAGGCGCTGGAACTGGCCTTCACGCTGGCCGATGGCAAGGAATACGTCAAGACCGCCATCGCCAAGGGCATGGACGTGGACGACTTTGCCGGTCGCCTGAGCTTTTTCTGGGCCGTCGGCATGAACTTCTACCTGGAAGTGGCCAAAATGCGCGCCGCGCGCCTGCTGTGGTGCCGCATCATGAAAGGATTTGATGCCAAGAAACCCAAGAGCCTGATGCTGCGCACCCACAGCCAGACCAGCGGCTGGTCACTCACCGAACAGGACCCATACAACAACATCGTGCGCACCACCATCGAGGCCATGGCCGCCGTATTTGGCGGCACGCAAAGCCTGCACACCAACTCTTTCGACGAAGCCATCGCGCTGCCCACCGAGTTTTCCAGCCGCATTGCCCGTAACACCCAGCTCATCATCCAGGAAGAAACTCACATCACCAGCGTGATTGACCCTTGGGCGGGTTCCTACATGATGGAAAAGCTCACCCAGGACATGGCTGATGCCGCCTGGGCCATCATTGAAGAAGTGGAAGCCATGGGCGGCATGACCAAAGCCGTGGATTCCGGCTGGGCCAAGCTGAAGATCGAAGCCGCAGCGGCGCAAAAGCAGGCGCGTATTGACTCTGGCCGCGACGTGATCGTGGGTGTCAACAAATACAAGCTCAAGACCGAAGATGCCATTGAAGCGCGTGACATTGACAACGTGGCGGTGCGCGATTCCCAAATCGCCCGCCTCAACGCTATCAAGCTAAAACGTGATCCAGCCCAGGTGCAGCAAGCGCTGGCAGCTATTGAAAGCGCAGCGGCCAGTGGCGCGGGTAATCTGCTGGAACTGTCCATCAACGCCATGCGTGCGCGCGCCACGGTGGGTGAAATCAGCGACGCCATGGAAAAATCATTCGGCCGCCATCGCGCCGACACGCAAAAGGTGACCGGTGTGTATGCAGCCGCTTATGACAGCGCCGAAGGTTGGGACAAGCTCAAGACCGAGATTGCCGAATTTGCCACCGCGCAAGGCCGTCGCCCACGCGTGATGATTGCCAAACTCGGTCAGGACGGCCATGACCGGGGTGCCAAAGTGGTGTCCACAGCGTTTGCCGACCTCGGATTTGACGTGGACATTGGCCCGTTATTCCAGACCCCCGAGGAATGTGCCCGCCAGGCGATTGAAAACGACGTGCATGCTGTGGGCGTGAGCACGCTGGCCGCAGGTCACAAAACCCTGGTGCCCGCCATCATTGCCGAACTCAAAAAACAGGGCGGCGACGACATTGTGGTGTTTGTGGGTGGTGTGATCCCCCGGCAAGACTACGACATGCTCTATGAATCCGGTGTCAAAGGCATCTACGGCCCCGGCACGCCGATTCCGGCCAGCGCCAAGGACGTGCTGGAGCAGATCAAGAAAGCGTTGAGCGAGTAAACCGAAGACGGGTGAGCTGTTGAGATTTTGTAAGAAATATGCCTGTAGTGACCGGCCAGTCTGTGCAAGTTGCTTCTGATTTTGTAGCTGTTGAAGCGTCGTCAGTGCGTCATCCGACGGGGCTGCTGGCGGGTATCGTGCATGGCCAAGCCTTGCTGCAGCGCCGCGCCGTCGCCAAAGCCATCACGCTGCTCGAATCCACCCGCGCAGACCACCGCCTGCAGGCCGACGAGCTGCTGACTGCCTTGCTGCCGCATACAGGACGTTCGTTTCGCTTAGGCATCAGCGGCGTCCCGGGCGTGGGCAAATCGACGTTCATTGAAGCGCTTGGTCTGTATCTGATCAGCCTGGGGTACCGCGTAGCAGTGCTGGCCGTGGACCCATCCAGCAGTGTCTCGGGCGGCTCGATTCTGGGTGACAAGACCCGTATGGAACACCTGTCGGTCAACCCGCAGGCCTACATCCGTCCCAGCCCGAGCAGCGGCACGCTGGGCGGCGTGGCTGAAAAAACCCGCGAGGCCATGCTGGTCTGCGAGGCCGCCGGTTACGACGTGGTGATTGTGGAAACCGTCGGTGTCGGCCAGAGTGAGACCACGGTGGCCAATATGACCGACATGTTTGTGCTGATGCAGTTGCCCAACGCAGGTGACGATTTGCAGGCCATCAAAAAAGGCGTGATGGAACTGGCGGACCTGGTGGTCATCAACAAGGCCGACCTGGATGCCAACGCCGCTACGCGCGCGCAGGCGCAGATCACGTCGAGCCTGCGGCTGCTGGGCCTGCATGGCAACCCGGACAACGCCCACCACAACGAGCACATCTGGCACCCGCAGGTGATGCAGCTCAGCGCCCTGCAAGGCACTGGCGTGGATGCGTTCTGGGCCAAAGTGCTCGAATTCAAAGCCTTGCAGCTGGCCAACGGCAAGCAGGCCTCGCGCCGCCAGAACCAGGCACTGGCCTGGATGTGGGAGCGCATTGATGCAGGCTTGAAGCAAGCTTTCCGACAGCATCCTGCGGTACAAGCGCTGCTGCCGCAACTCACGCAAGATGTGCTTGAAGGCCGCCTGGCCGCCTCAACCGCAGCAAGAAATATGCTCTACGCCCAGACCGGATAAGGGCTGAAAGCTATCAAATTCATACTTTTCTTTTGACTTTTTCCCTGACCCGAGAGATCCAAAACCATGCACGACATCATTGCCTTACTTGATAAAAAGCGCGACCTGGCCCGCCTGGGCGGTGGCCAAAAGCGTATCGATGCCCAACACAAAAAGGGCAAACTCACCGCCCGCGAACGCATCGAGATGCTGCTCGACGAAGGCACGTTTGAAGAATGGGACATGTTTGTCGAGCATCGCTGTGTCGATTTCGGCATGGAAGACAACAAGATCCCCGGCGACGGTGTGGTCACCGGCTACGGCATGATCAGCGGCCGCCTGGTGTTTGTGTTCAGCCAGGATTTCACCGTGTTTGGCGGTGCGCTCTCTGAGGCGCATGCCGAAAAAATCTGCAAGATCATGGACCAGGCCATGAAGGTCGGCGCACCGGTGATCGGCCTGAACGACTCAGGTGGCGCGCGGATTCAGGAAGGTGTGGCCTCCCTGGGCGGCTACGCCGACGTGTTCCAGCGCAACGTGATGGCCAGCGGCGTGATTCCGCAGATCAGCCTGATCATGGGCCCGTGCGCCGGTGGTGCGGTGTATTCACCGGCCATGACCGACTTCATCTTCATGGTGAAGGATTCCAGCTACATGTTTGTGACCGGCCCCGAAGTGGTCAAGACCGTCACGCACGAAGACGTGACCGCCGAAGAACTCGGTGGTGCCATCAGCCACTCCACCAAGAGCGGCGTGGCCGACCTGGCATTTGAGAACGACGTGGAAGCGCTGCTGCTGCTGCGCCGCCTGTACAACTACCTGCCGCTCAACAACCGCGAAAAGCCCCCGGTGCGCAAGAGTGGCGACCCGGCCGACCGGCAAGACTTCAGTCTGGATACCTTGGTGCCCGACAACGCCAACAAGGCGTATGACATGAAGGAGCTGATCACCAAGACGGTGGATGACGGCGACTTCTTCGAGTTGCAGCCGGAATATGCCAAGAACATCATCATCGGTTTTGGCCGGATGGAAGGCCAGACCGTTGGTTTTGTGGCCAACCAGCCGCTGGTGCTGGCCGGTTGCCTGGACATCAAAAGTTCCATCAAGGCGGCGCGTTTTGTGCGTTTTTGCGACGCGTTCAATATCCCGGTGATTACTTTTGTCGATGTGCCCGGCTTCATGCCCGGCACCGCGCAGGAGTACGGCGGCATCATCAAGCATGGTGCCAAGCTGCTCTACGCCTACGCAGAGTGCACCGTGCCCAAGATCACGCTGATCACTCGCAAAGCCTATGGTGGTGCCTACGACGTGATGAGCTCCAAGCACCTGCGCGGCGACGTGAATTTGGCCTGGCCCAATGCCGAAATCGCCGTGATGGGTGCTAAGGGCGCGGTGGAAATCATCTTCCGCGAAGACAAGGGCCACCCTGAAAAACTCGCTGCCAAAGAAGCCGAATACAAGGCCCGTTTTGCCAACCCGTTTGTGGCCGGTGCGCGTGGCTTCATTGACGACGTGATCCAGCCGCACGAAACTCGCAAGCGCATCTGCCGCTCATTGGTGATGCTGCGGGAGAAAAAGATCGAAAACCCGTGGCGCAAACACGGCAACATCCCGCTGTAATTTCCATGACCATGTGTACTTGTCGCGCTGGCGTGGGCTGTCCGGGCGATTTGCTCCGTGTCTCCCGCGCTGCGCGCTCCTCCTTGACCTGCGCAAAACGCCCAGACAGCCCGCTCCTGCTGGGCCGCTGGTATTTCGGCGTGAAAGCCTTAGTTGGCGCGTCGCAGCAGCGGGGTGGGGGTGCACACCAAAGTGAGGTCAAGGGGGAGGGCGCTGACCGCAGGACACGAACGGCGGTGTGTACCCCCACCCTGCTGCGGGCTCAGCGATACACACAGCCTTGTCATACGGGCGAAAACCCAGTTCTGTAACGAATTCCAATCCTGCCGAGTTCTGAAAGTAAGAAAACCATGTTTACCAAAATTCTGATCGCCAACCGTGGCGAAATTGCCTGCCGCGTCATCCTCACTGCCCGCAAGATGGGCATCAAAACCGTGGCTGTGTACTCTGACGCTGACCGAGACGCGCGCCATGTGGAACTGGCTGATGAGGCCGTGTTCATTGGCCCGGCTCCCAGCCGGGAGAGTTATCTGGTGGCTGACAAGATCATTGCCGCCTGCAAACAGACCGGCGCTCAAGCCGTGCATCCGGGCTACGGCTTTTTGAGCGAAAACGCCGGTTTTGCCAAGCGGGTGGAAGAAGAAGGCATCGTCTTCATTGGCCCCAAGCACTACTCGATTGCCGCCATGGGCGACAAGATCGAGTCCAAGAAACTCGCCGGTGCGGCCGGGGTGAACTGCATCCCCGGTGTCAACGATGCCATCGACGGCGCTGAACAGGCCGTTGAAATCGCCAAGAGTATTGGTTACCCGGTCATGATCAAGGCCAGCGCGGGCGGCGGTGGCAAGGGCTTGCGTGTGGCGTTCAACGACAAGGAAGCCTTTGAAGGCTTTACCAGTTGCAAGAACGAAGCGCGCAACAGCTTTGGTGACGACCGCGTGTTCATCGAAAAATTTGTTGAAGAACCTCGCCACATCGAAATCCAGCTCATTGGCGATGCCCAGGGCAACGTGCTGTACCTCAACGAGCGTGAATGCTCCATTCAGCGCCGTCACCAGAAGGTCATTGAAGAGGCCCCCAGCCCCTTCATCAGCGATGCCACCCGCAAAGCCATGGGTGAGCAGGCTGTGGCGCTGGCCAAGGCCGTCAAGTACCAGAGCGCTGGCACGGTTGAATTTGTCGTTGGCAAGGACCAGAGCTTTTACTTCCTGGAAATGAACACCCGCTTGCAGGTGGAACACCCGGTCACCGAGTGCATCACCGGGCTGGACCTGGTGGAGCTGATGATCCGCGTGGCTGCGGGCGAACCCCTGCCGATGACCCAAGCCGATGTCAAGCGCGACGGCTGGGCGATTGAATGTCGTATCAACGCCGAAGACCCTTTCCGCAATTTTTTACCGTCCACTGGTCGGCTGGTACGCTTTCAGCCGCCGCCCGAGACCATGTTTGCATCGGATGTGTCCAAATGGCATGGCGTGCGCGTGGATACCGGTGTGCAGGACGGCGGCGAGATCCCGATGTTTTACGACTCGATGATTGCCAAGCTCATCGTTCACGGCAAAGACCGTCTGGAAGCCATCGCCAAGATGCGCCAGGCTTTGAATGGTTTTGTGATTCGCGGCGTGTCGAGCAACATCCCGTTCCAGGCGGCGCTACTGGCGCATCCGAAGTTTGTGGCGGGTGACTTCAACACCGGCTTTATTGCTGAAAACTACGGCAAAGGTTTCCGTGCCGAAGACGTGCCGCATACCGATGTGGCGTTTCTGGTCGCGCTGGCAGCCTTTGTCAACCGCCGTTACCTGAGTCGCTCCAAGGCCATCACCGGCCAGCTCGAAGGGCACGAATTGCGAATTGGTGACGACTTTGTGGTGGTGGCGCTGGGCCAGGAGGGCAACGGCATTTCCTACCCCGTGCACTTTGACAAATTTGATGACAAAGCCCGCCGTGGCCGAATCCTGGTGGGCGACAAGAGCTATGACATTCATAGCGAATCCAAGTTTGGCCAGGTGCGCATGTCGGGCACCTGCAACGGCGTTCACTTCTGCTCACAGGTCGAGCGCGGCACGCCCAAAAAGCCGCTGGCGATTCGCGTCATCCACAACGGCACCATGCTCGACGTGATGGTGCTGCTGCCGCGCGCTGCCGAGTTGCACGCGCTGATGCCTTACAAGGCACCGCCGGACATGAGCCGTTATGTGCTGTCGCCGATGCCTGGCCTGCTGGTGGATGTGGCAGTGCAGCCCGGCCAGAAGGTGCAGGCCGGTGAGCGCGTGGCGGTGATTGAGGCCATGAAGATGGAAAACGTGCTGTTCGCCACCGCCGACGGCGTGGTGGGCAAGGTGCTGGCCAACAAGGGCGAAAGCCTGGCGGTGGACCAGCCGATTGTGGAGTTTGCCTGACGCATTTTGCCGGGTCAAACCGGGTGTTGTGACCGGGCTGGCTGATCAGCCCGAAGTTGTATAAGAAATCGGCCTCTAGACCAATCGCCATAAGCGTGAGTAGCTAGTTTATTTGTAGTACTTTAATCAAGGAAACCGAGATGAACACGACCACCCGTCCTTTTAAAACCCTGGGTATCCAGCAAATCGCCATTGGTGCCACCAGCAAGCAGCGCCTGCAAACCCTGTGGGTCGATATGCTGGGGCTGGAGCTGACCGGCACGTTCAAAAGTGAGCGCGAAAACGTCGATGAAGACATTTGCGCCATGGGCAAGGGGCCGTTCAAGGTCGAGGTCGATCTGATGCAGCCGGTCGACATCGAGAAAAAGCCCGCCGTGCACGCCACGCCGCTCAACCACGTCGGCATCTGGATCGACGATCTGCCTAAAGCGGTGGAATGGCTGACCTCGCAAGGCGTGCGTTTTGCACCCGGTGGCATCCGCAAAGGGGCAGCCGGGTTTGACATCTGCTTTTTGCACCCCAAGGGCAACGACGAGTTTCCGATCAGCGGTGAAGGTGTGTTGATCGAGATGGTGCAGGCGCCTGCCGAAGTGATCGAGGCGTTTGCCAAACTGGCAGGCTGAACGCTACTGCGCTGCGCTGTCTTCGCGCTTGGCCCGCGCCCGGGCCAGCGCGGCTTCAATCACAGCGCGTTTTTTGTCCAGCACGGCCGCATCTTTGTACTGGGAGTGGTGCTCCAGGTCGGCCAGCTTCATCAGCGCTTTTTCTTGAAGCCTTTTGTCGTTCTCGCCTTCGTCCCGCTTGACTCTGTAGCTATGGAGGGCATAGCGATCACGGGCCAAATCAGCATCCGCTTGTGACCAAGCCGCCCAACCGGTGGCGGTGCCTGAGGCGTTTTCCACCAGAATGCAATCCACCGGGCACACCGGCAGGCACAACGCGCAGCCGGTGCAATACGCTTCGATCACCGTGTGCATGAGCTTGTTGCTACCCACAATCGCATCCACCGGGCAAGCCTTGATGCACAGCGTGCAGCCAATGCACCAGTCCTCGTCTATGAACATCATGCTGCGCGGTGCTTCCTCGCCGTTGTCCGTGTTCAGCGGTTTGACGCTCTGACCAGTGAGGTCGGCCAGCCGTGCCACACCTTCAGCCCCGCCAGGCGGGCACTGATTGATGCCAGCTTCACCACTTGCCAACGCCTGCGAGTAGGCGGCGCAGTCCGGGTAGCCGCAGCGGGTGCACTGGGTTTGCGGCAAGGCCGCCAGAACCTGCTGCGCCAGCTCGGTCATTTTTTGCGCGGTACAGCCTTGCGGGGGGCAGGTTTTGTCGGTGCAGTTACGGCTGCGGGTGTGGCAGCGGCTGTTGGTGTCGCCACGGGGGCGGAGGTAGCCACTGCCAGCGCTTCTGCAACTGGTACGGCAGCTGCCTCCACTTGAGCCAAGACGGCTGCTACAGGGGCAGCCGCCGTTTTGGCCGGGGCGGCCGCCTTCACCCTCTTGACCATCGCTTTAGCCACGGTTTTCGCGGGTTTTTTCGGCGCAGGGGCGGCGGGTGCGGCCACAGGCTGCACTGTCAACGCGGCGGGCTTTGTTTCAACAGCAGCGGCCTCGGCGGCCACTGCAACTACCGGGTTGGCGGGCAGAGCAGGCGTGCTGGCTACCGGCTGCGGTTGGTAGCGCAGGATAAAGGCTTTGACCTTGGGGTACACCAACTCGCGCCAGCGTCGTCCGGCAAAGATGCCGTAGTGGCCGGCACCTTCCACTTCGTAGTGCTCCTGCATGGACTTGGGTACGCCGCTGCAGATGCTGTGCACGGCGGCAGTCTGGCCGGAGCCGGAAATGTCATCCAGCTCACCTTCCACGCTCAGCAGCGCGGTGGTTTTGATGTCCTGCGGGCGCACATGTTCCACTTGGCCGTCTACACCGCGCACATCCCAGGTGCCATTGACGAGTTTGAAGTCCTGAAACACGGTCTGAATGGTTTGCAGGTAGTAGTGCGCGTCCATGTCCAGCACGGCGTTGTACTCGTCGTAAAACGCGCGGTGGGTTTCGGCGCTGGAGCGGTCGCCCTTGATCAGGTCCTGAAAATAATCGTAGTGGCTGCGGGCGTGGTTGCTGGGGTTCATGGCCACAAAGCCCGAATGCTGCAAAAAGCCCGGGTATACCTTGCGCCCGGCACCGGGGAAGCGCGTTGGCACGCGGTAAATCACGTTGTGCTCAAACCAGCCCAGGCTCTTGTTCATGGCCAGGTTGTTGACCTTGGTGGGCGACTTGCTGGCATCAATCGGGCCGCCCATCATCACCATGCTCAAGGGCGTGAGTTCACCGCGGCTGGCCATCAGCGACACGGCGGCCAGCACCGGCACGGTGGGCTGGCAGACGCTCATCACGTGGCAGTTGCCGTAACGCGCCTGCACGTGGCGGATGAACTCCTGCACGTAGTTGATGTAGTCGTCCAGGTGGAAGTCGCCCTCAGACAGTGGCACCAGCCGCGCGTTGGTCCAGTCGGTGATATAGACCTTGTGGTCTTTGAGCATGGTCTTGACCGTGTCGCGCAACAGCGTGGCGTAATGACCTGACAGCGGGGCGACGATCAGCACCGCAGGCTGGTCCTTGAGCTTGGTCAGCGTGGCCTGGTCGTCGGTGTAGCGCTTGAAGCGGCGCAATTCGCAAAACGGCTTTTTGAGCTCAACACGTTCATGGATGGCCACATCGACACCATCCACATCGGCAGTGCGCAGGCCGAACTCGGGTTTTTCGTAGTCCTTGCCCAGGCGGTGCATCAAGTCATAGCCCGCAGAAATGCGCTGCGACAGAGGGTGCTGGCCCCACAAGGACAGCGGGTTGGCGTACAACTTGGCGGCAGACGCGGCCAGATCGGTGAAAGGCTCCATCAGCGAACGCTGGGTTTCGTAGAGTTTGTAGAGCACGGCAGAACCTTTGGATTAAAAATGTTGCAATGCAATATAACAGGACTGGTTCCGAATAACACCTGTTGCATCAACTCGGCGCCAAAAAAGTCAACAGGACCGAGCTCACCGTGAAAAGTTGACAAACCTCAGGTCGGTTATCGGTAACCAGGACTTGGGTGGCTTTCGCAGGCGACTTCTATCTCCACGCGCTGGATGGTCTGAAAATGACCGCTCACCCAGGTTTGCGGCGCGCCAGTTGGCTGGCGAGTTGACTGAGGGCTGCGTAGGCTGCGCCTGCATCAGGGTTCCAGGCAGCGACAGCCTGGGTCTGACGGGTCACCAAATCGGTGTCACCGCGTGCGGCCGGGCCAGTCAGCGCCGCCTGCGGGCCCAGCCCCACGATGTTGTTCACCGCGTTTTGCAACAGGGTGGCACGCATCTGCCGGGCCAGTTCAACGGGCATGCCAGTGCGTTGCCAGAGCTGTTCGGCCAGGTCTTGCAGCACCGGCAGAAAGTTGGTGGCCAACACGGCACCCGCGTGGTAGAGCAACTTGTCTTGCGCGGACAGGGTAAAACACTGGCCGCCGATAGGTGTGAAAACTGCCTCCAGCGCCGCCAGCGCGATGGCATCACCTTCCAGTGCGCAGGGGCTGCCTGCAAATTGGGTGGCCGCCAACTCAGGCCGGGCAAAACTCAGCAAAGGATGCGCACTGGCCACCTGCCAGCCCGCCATGCGCAAGGGTGCCAGCACGTCCGAGCCCAGCGCACCGCTGCAATGAAAAGCGAGGGCAGGGCGAACAGTACCTGCGGGGGCGGTTAGCGCCGCCAGGGCCTGGGCCGTTGGGGTAATCTGCGCATCAGGCACCGACAGCATCCAGACATCGGCCTCAGGCAGGGCGGCCAGGTTTGGGGCCGCCTGACCCGCGCCGATGACGCCCACCGCTACTTGCGCACTGGCAGCCGAGCGGGCCAGCACAGACCGAACCTCGAACACGTCAGCAGCTGTCCACAGGCGTCCCAGCGTCTGCCCGACGCGGCCTGCACCGATAATGTTCAAGCTGTTCATGGCAGTATGTCACTCATAACAAAAATAGCTGCCTGCCCTTACTGCATAAGGGCTAGGCAGCTATTTCTTATATTATTTTAAAAATCAGATCACTTTGGCGATGCAGGCGCAAACGTAGTCAATGTTCTTGCTGTTGAGCGCGGCCACGCACATGCGGCCGGTGTCGGTGCCGTACACGCCAAACTCGT
The DNA here is from genome assembly GCA_903905735.1 of uncultured beta proteobacterium. Taxonomy (GTDB): domain Bacteria; phylum Pseudomonadota; class Gammaproteobacteria; order Burkholderiales; family Burkholderiaceae_C; genus Rhodoferax. Next base: position 39,250 of record CAIVHU010000128.1, on the reverse strand, counting down.
CGCGCAGGCGAACCATCTGGTCTTTGGACAAGCCCGAGTAGCTGAACATGCCGATCTGGCGGGTGATGAAGCTCATGTCCTGTGTCACGCCGGCAGCTTTCAACCCATCGACCAGCTTCTGGCGCATGGCTTTGATGCGCACGCGCATTTCACCGAGTTCGCCTTCCCACAGAGCGCGTAGTTCGGGGTTGTTCAGCACACCGGCCACAATCGCGCCGCCGTGGGTGGGCGGGTTGCTGTAGTTGGTGCGGATCACGATCTTGAGCTGGCTCAGCACGCGGCCAGCTTCTTCCTTGCTGGCGCATAGCACGCTCAGGGCACCGACGCGCTCGCCGTACAGGCTGAAGCTCTTGCTGAAAGAGGTGGACACGAAGAAGTCAAGCCCGGCGGCAACAAACTTCCCGATGACCGCGCCGTCTTCCGTGATGCCATAACCAAAACCCTGATAAGCCATGTCCAGAAACGGTGTCAGGGCCTTGGCCTTGACCACGGCAATGACTTCGTCCCACTGCGCGGGGGTGATGTCGTAGCCAGTGGGGTTGTGGCAGCAGGCGTGCAGCACGACGATGGTGCCCGGTGCGGCGGCATTCAGGTCAGCCAGCATGCCGCCAAAGTCCAGCCCACGGGTGGCGGCGTCGTAGTAGCGATAGTTTTCCACCTTGAAACCGGCGTTGGAGAACAGGGCGCGGTGGTTTTCCCAGCTTGGGTCGCTGATCAGCACCTTGGCATCGGGGTTGATCTTTTTCAGGAAATCCGCGCCCACCTTCAGACCGCCAGTGCCGCCCAGTGCCTGGATGGTGGCGACACGGCCGCTCTTGACTGGCTCGCTCTCGGCTCCAAACACCAGACTCTTGACAGCGGCGTCGTAGGCGGCGATACCGTCGATGGGCAGGTAGCCACGGGCGGTGGGCTTGTCCATCATGGTTTTCTCGAAGGCCTGTACGCATTGCAGCAGCGGCAGCTTGCCGTTGTCGTCGAAGTACACGCCCACGCCCAGGTTGACCTTGGCGGGATTGGTGTCGGCGTTGTATTGCTCGTTGAGACCCAGAATCGGGTCGCGGGGGGCCATTTCGACAGCGGAAAAGAGTGACATGGGTAGGTCCAGTAACGGAGTTTGAAAGGGGGTGTGCTCTGTGGCGCGTCTGCGTTTTGCAGGCCAGATATTTTACCGCCGAGAAGCCGCGCCGCCCAATGACCTGTCCACGAGCTGCCAGCAATCCGCGCCCCTATACTCGTTTGCGATTCCCAGCGGACTGGCATGTGTGCTTGCCAACCGACTGGACGCGCCAACTATTGACGACAACGATTCTGATGGAACACGATTTCACAACATATGCGTTTGGTAACGCCAACTTGCGCACGCTGGATGTGCGCCTGACGCCGTCCTCGGCTGCACAGCCAGGTGCCACCTCTTGATTTACTTGATCTTTGCCGCTGGTTTGTGGGCCGGTCTACAAAACGCGCTGGCGGGCGGTGGCTCGTTTGTCACCTTGCCGATGCTGATTCTGTCGGGCATGACCCCTTTGGCGGCCAACATCACCTCCACCGTGGCGCTGTTTCCCGGTCAGGTGACCTCGGGCCTGGCTGGCAAGAAGCTTGTCACGGGGGCTGCGCGGTTGCCGTTTTGGGTGCTGTTCGCGTTGAGTATTCTGGGCGGTGCGCTGGGTGGCCTGTTGTTGCTCAACACACCTTCAAGGGTGTTTGCCCACCTGGTGCCGTGGTTGGTGCTGTTCGCCACGACGGTGTTTGCCTGGGGCAGTTTTTACAAGAAGCCCGGGCAGGCTGCGCTGCATCTCGGCCCAGCAGGCGCAGGGCTGGCGCAGTTTGTGATCGCCATTTACGGCGGCTATTTCGGCGGTGGTATCGGTATTCTGATGATGGCAGCACTGACCATGGCGGGGCTGCCCACGCGCAACGCTGGGGCCACCAAAAATGCGCTGGCGGGGGTGATGAATGCGTCGGCCGTGGTGTTGTTTGTGACCTCGCCAATGGTGCATTGGCACGAGGCTATCGTGCTGGGTATCGGTGCGATCGCTGGTGGCCTGATGGGGGCCTGGGCGCTGCACCGCATCAATGAGCGCGTGCTGCGCGTGGCCATCGTCTGCATCGGCATCAGCCTGACCGTGGGGCTGTTCCTGAAGCCGATTTAGCTTTTAAAAGAACAGCCAGACTTGTGGCATTGCACGATCAGGGGCGATACCACCAAGTGGTGGTTCAGGAACCGGCAGTCTGGGCTGGCACGGTGGTGCTTTGCAGTGCCGATGTCTGGTCCTCAGCCCGGTTTTCATCATAAGACGTGACCACAAACGTCACAAAACCCACCGCCATCACGGTCGCACCCACCAGGGTGAGGTACTTGGTCACAAATTCATTCAGATCAGAGCGCATAAACACCTCGTCAAAAGGAATGGAGAGTCAATGAACCGGCTGGTTAGTGTTCTGTACCCGATAGGCACAACGTGACCAACCGGTTCCATTTTGCTGCGATCACAAACACGCGTTTACGCAAGGGGTATTTGAGGCGGAGATATCGATACCTATCGATCGGGGCTTTCAAGTCAACGGCATGCTGGCCATGACATTTGGATAACATGCCCGGTTGCCCCGACTGATTGAACCCCACGACATGCCCGCACCCTCCCAGATCACACTTGCTCCCCCTGACGACACCGAGCACGTCCGCACCGGCCAGTTCGTCAGCTTCCCTGGCTCGCCGTTCGAGCTGTACCAGCCGTACCCTCCTGCGGGTGACCAGCCCGAGGCCATCAACCAGCTGGTCGAAGGAGTGGAAAACGGCGAGGTTTACCAGACGCTGCTCGGCGTGACCGGCTCTGGCAAAACCTTCACCATGGCCAATGTGATTGCCCGGCTGGGGCGACCTGCGATTGTTTTTGCACCCAACAAAACATTGGCGGCGCAGTTGTACAGCGAATTCCGCGAGTTCTTCCCTAAGAACGCCGTGGAGTATTTCGTCAGCTACTACGACTATTACCAGCCTGAGGCCTATGTACCGCAGCGCGATCTGTTCATTGAAAAAGACTCGGCCATCAACGAACACATCGAACAAATGCGTCTGAGTTGCACCAAGAGCGTGTTGGAGCGGCGTGATGTGGTGATCGTCGCCACCGTGTCGGCGATCTACGGCATTGGCCAGCCCGAGGCGTACCACAAGATGGTGATGACCCTGCGCGCGGGCGACAAAATGGGCCAGCGCGACATGATTGCCCAGTTGGTGCGTATGCAGTACCAGCGCAACGACATTGACTTCAGCCGGGGCACGTTCCGGGTGCGCGGCGACACCATCGACGTGTTTCCGGCGGAACATTCCGAGATGGCGATCCGCGTCGAACTGTTTGACGACGAGATCGAGAGTCTGCAACTGTTTGACCCGCTCACCGGGCGTATCCGGCAGAAGATTCCACGCTTTACCGTGTATCCGAGCAGCCATTACGTCACGCCCAGAGAGCAGGTGCTGTCTGCGGTGGAAGCTATCAAAATTGAACTGGCCGAGCGCATCAAGCAGTTTGTCTCGCAGGGCAAGCTGGTGGAAGCACAGCGCATTGAGCAGCGCACCCGCTTTGACCTGGAAATGCTCAGTGAAGTGGGGCACTGCAAAGGCATCGAGAACTACTCCCGCCATCTGAGTGGTGCCGCCCCCGGCGAGCCGCCCGCCACGCTGACCGACTATCTGCCCAAGGATGCGGTGATGTTTCTGGACGAATCGCATGTGCTCATCGGCCAGTTTGGCGGTATGTACAACGGCGACCGCTCGCGCAAAACCACGCTGGTGGAATACGGCTTTCGGCTGCCCAGTGCGCTGGACAACCGGCCGCTGCGCTTTGAAGAGTTTGAGACGCGTATGCGCCAGGCGATTTTTGTCTCGGCCACGCCAGCCCAGTGGGAAAAGGACCACGCTGGTCAGGTGGTGGAGCAACTGGTGCGCCCCACCGGGCTGGTCGATCCTGAAGTGGAAGTGCGCCCGGCCACCAGCCAGGTCGATGATGTGTTACAGGAAATCCGCATCCGTGTGGACAAACACGAGCGGGTGCTGATCACCACCCTGACCAAACGCATGGCCGAGCAGCTCACCGACTATTTGAGCGACAACGGCGTCAAGGTGCGTTACCTGCACAGCGACATTGACACCGTTGAGCGGGTCGAGATCATCCGCGACCTGCGCCTGGGCGCGTTTGATGTGCTGGTGGGTATCAACCTGCTGCGCGAAGGGCTGGACATTCCCGAGGTCTCGCTGGTGGCGATTCTGGATGCTGACAAGGAAGGTTTTTTGCGCTCCGAGCGCTCGCTGATCCAGACCATTGGCCGCGCCGCCCGCAATGTGGAGGGCAGGGCGATTTTGTACGCCGACAAGATCACAGACTCGATGGACCGCGCCATGGGTGAAACCCAGCGTCGTCGCGCCAAACAGGTGGCGCACAACCTGAAAAACGGCATCACGCCGCGCAGCATCGTCAAAGAGGTGCGTGATCTGATCGACGGCGTTTACAGCGAGAAGGCTGGTAAAGAGGCTGAGAAGCTGGAACGCGACGCGATGCAGCGCGCGCAGGTGGAAGAGATGAGCGAAAAAGACATCTCACGCGAGATCAAGCGCCTGGAAAAACTCATGATGGAGCATGCCCGCAATCTGGAGTTCGAGAAGGCCGCGCGGGTGCGGGATCAACTGGCCATCTTGAAAGAGCAGGCCTTTGGTGCGGCGGGCACAGACAACATCGCGGTCCTCGTCCCGGTAAAAGATCAAGACTAAATCTGGCTCTAGCCCTTATGTATAAAGGCTCAATAGCTATGAAAATTAGCTAAATTATGGAATACCCTTAAAAAATTACTGTTCAGTCTAGTTATCCGACTAAAGCGCTTGGTTTTTGGGTATACTTGACTCAACTAGTCGACAAAACGGTCGGCTGGTCTTCAACAGAATGTCAGGAGATTGCCATGCGTCTTACCACCAAAGGCCGTTTTGCGGTCACAGCGATGATTGATCTGGGGCTGCGTCAATCTTCCGGCCCGGTCACGTTGGCAGCCATCAGCCAGCGCCAGCAGATTTCCCTGTCTTACCTGGAGCAGCTGTTTGGCAAGTTGCGCCGCCACGCACTGGTGGAATCTACCCGTGGCCCCGGCGGTGGTTACACGCTGGCCAAATCGGCCAACGACATCACGGTGGCCGAAATCATCACTTCGGTCGATGAGCCGATGGATGCCACCCAATGCGGCGGCAAGGGCAATTGCCTGGGCGAGGGCCATCGCTGCATGACGCATGATCTGTGGGACTCACTCAACGTCAAGATGGTCGAGTTTCTGGACTCGGTCAGCCTGCAAAAGCTTGTGGACGAGCAGCTCGCCAAAGGCTTCCAGATGGAAGAAAAACCGTCGCTCAAGCGCGCCATCTCCAGCATGCCGGTCATCACGCCGATTCGTGTGAACGCGCCCAACTCGGTATTTGCCCTGGGCAACGTTTACTCCAAGATATAAATTTTTCTCTCACCAGCCAGGGACCCAAAGCATGGATACCACCCCGCATTTCCCGATTTACATGGATTACAGCGCCACCAACCCGTGCGACCAGCGCGTGGTGGACGCGATGATCCCTTGGTTGCGCGAGCACTTTGGCAACCCTGCTTCCCGCAGCCACGCCTGGGGCTGGGAAGCTGAAGCCGCAGTTGAAAAAGCCCGCGAACAGGTCGCCGCGTTGATTGGTGCCGACCCGCGTGAGATTGTATGGACCAGTGGAGCTACCGAGTCCAACAACCTCGCGTTGAAGGGCGCTGCCCACTTTTACCAGTCCAAAGGCAAACATATCATCACCGTCAAAACCGAGCACAAAGCCGTGCTCGACACCTGCCGCGAGCTGGAGCGCCAAGGTTTTGAAGTGACTTATCTCGACGTGCAGTCCGATGGTCTGGTCGATCTGGAGGTGTTCAAAGCCGCCATCCGTCCCGACACCATCCTGGCCAGTGTCATGTATGTCAACAATGAGATTGGCGTGATTCAGGACATTGAGGCGATCGGCGCCATTTGCCGTGCCAAGGGAGTGATTTTTCACGTGGACGCTGCCCAAGCCACTGGCCGCGTGGCCTTCGATTTGAGCAAGATGCCGGTCGATCTGATGAGCCTGACATCGCACAAAACCTACGGCCCCAAAGGCATTGGTGCCCTGTTTGTGCGCCGCAAACCGCGTATCCGCATCGAGGCGCAAATGCACGGCGGCGGGCACGAGCGCGGCATGCGCAGCGGCACACTGCCCACGCACCAGTGTGTGGGCATGGGCGAGGCCTACCGCATTGCCAAAGAAGAGATGGCCGAGGAAAACGTGCGTATCCAGGCGCTGCATGACCGTATGCTGGCCGGTCTGAAAGACGTGGAACAGGTCTTCATCAACGGCCACCTGACCCAGCGTGTACCGCACAACCTGAACATGAGCTTCAACTACGTCGAAGGCGAGTCGCTGATCATGGGCATCAAGGGCTTGGCGGTATCCAGTGGATCGGCCTGTACTTCGGCCAGTCTGGAGCCCAGTTACGTGCTGCGCGCTCTGGGCCGCAGCGATGAGCTGGCCCACAGCAGCCTACGCATGACGATTGGCCGCTGGACCACCGAGGCCGAGATTGACTACGCCGTCGAAACCATCAAGCTCAATGTCGCCAAGCTGCGCGATTTGAGCCCGCTGTGGGACATGTACAAAGAAGGTATTGACATATCCACCATCCAGTGGGCAGCTCACTAAAGGAGAAACACCATGGCATATTCTGAAAAAGTTGTAGATCACTACGAAAACCCCCGCAATGTCGGCTCGTTTGACAAGGGTGACGACTCGGTCGGCACCGGCATGGTGGGTGCGCCCGCCTGCGGCGACGTGATGAAGTTGCAGATCAAGGTCAACGCCGATACCGGTGTGATTGAAGACGCACGCTTCAAGACCTATGGTTGCGGTTCGGCCATAGCGTCAAGCTCGCTGGTGACCGAATGGGTCAAGGGCAAGACGCTCGATCAAGCTGCCGCGCTGAAAAATAGCGAGATCGCCGAAGAATTGGCGTTGCCACCTGTCAAAATCCACTGTTCGATTTTGGCGGAGGATGCCATCAAGGCAGCTGTCAATGACTACCGCCAGAAACACACCGACGCTTTAACCGCTTAATTTCCCTCGCAACGCCCGGTCAGACATGGCCGTGGCGTTGAACTGAATCAGAAACTTCAAGACATCATGGCTATTACGCTCACAGACAGGGCCATCGCGCAGCTTGCCCGCTACCTGACCAAACGCGGACAGGGCGTGGGTGTGCGCCTGGGTGTCAAGACCACCGGCTGCTCGGGCATGGCCTACACGCTGGAATATGTGGACTCGGTGAGTGAAGAAGATATGGTGCTGGAAGCCCAGGGTGTCAAGGTCATCGTGGACCCCAAGAGTTTTGTGTATCTGGACGGCACCGAGCTTGACTTTGCGCGTGAGGGGTTGAATGAGGGGTTCAAGTTCAACAACCCCAAGGAAAGAGACCGTTGCGGATGCGGCGAGTCGTTTCGTGTTTAAAGCGACTGCGCGGCTGAATTGAAATCTTTGCAATCCGATGATTTTGAGCTGTTCGGGCTGGAACAGCGCTTTGCGCAAGACCGCTCGCAGCTCGATGCGCGCTGGAAAGAGCTGCAGCGCCAGGCGCATCCGGACAAATTTGCCGACCAGGGCGCAGCGGCGCAGCGTGTTGCCATGCAGTGGTCGGTGCGCATCAACGAGGCCTACCAGCGCCTCAAAGACCCGCTCAAACGCGCGGCCTATTTGTGCGAATTACATGGCGCGCCCGTCAACGCCGAGAACAACACCGCCATGCCCGCTGCTTTTTTGATGCAGCAAATGGAATGGCGTGAGGAACTGGACGAAGCTCACAGTGCCGAAGACCTGGAACGAATCAGCCTGCAGGTCAAGCGGGCCGGGCGTGAGGTGCTGCAAAAAATAGAGCGACTGATCGACGACCAGCAGGCCTGGACCGAGGCGGTGGGTCAGGTTCGCGCGCTCATGTTTGTGGAACGCTTCGCTGCCGATGTGGACAAACGACTCGACCAACTTGAAATTTAAGCTCCGGGCCTGCAAACGGCCCGCCACTCTTTAGACCCCATGGCGTTACTCCAAATTTCCGAACCCGGCCAGACACCCGACCCGCATCAGCGGCGCATTGCCGTGGGTATTGACCTGGGCACCACGCATTCGCTGGTCGCCTCGGTGCGGCACGGCGTGGCCGAGTGTTTGCCCGACGGCGAAGGTCGTGTCCTCTTGCCGTCCGTGGTGCGTTACCTGGCAGGCCGCGGTCGGCAGATTGGCTGGGATGCCGTCACGGGTGGCGTGGACGACCCGGTGAACACCATCGCCTCGGTCAAGCGTTTCATGGGCCGGGGTTTGAAAGACGTGGCGCTGGCGGCCAAACTGCCGTACCAGTTTGTCGACCACCCCGGCATGTTGGGCCTGCAAACCGTGCAGGGCGAAAAATCCCCGGTGGAAGTGAGTGGCGACATCCTGGCCACGCTGTTGTACCGGGCTGAAGACACCTTCAACGATGACTTGTACGGCGCGGTCATCACCGTGCCGGCCTATTTTGACGAGGCCCAGCGCCAGGCTACCAAGGATGCCGCGCAACTCGCTGGCCTGAATGTGCTGCGCCTGATCAACGAACCCACCGCCGCAGCCATCGCTTACGGGCTGGACAACGCTGCCGAAGGCGTTTACGCGATTTATGACCTGGGCGGCGGCACCTTTGACATCTCCATCCTGCGCCTGACACAAGGTGTTTTTGAGGTGGTGGCCACGGGTGGCGACTCGGCCCTGGGTGGCGATGATTACGACCACGCACTGGCCGACTGGGTGCTGGCACAGGTGAGCGGGCCATCGGCAAGCGCTGCCAATGTGTGCAGCAATTTGGGCGCTGAACCTCAGTGCGCCGCCAGTTGTGCCAACTACGGCACCTCCAACAGCCGCAGCCCGGCCGACAAAGCCGCCCTGAAAGCCGCAGCCCGTGCCTGCAAAGAAGCGCTCACTGCTACAGAATCTGTAACATTTAGCGCACTATTGACGGGGGCTACAGTCACTTTTGACGTGAAACGTGCCGACTTTGACGCTGCCACCCAAGCGCTGACCGCCCGCACCCTGAGCGCGGTACGCAAGGCGCTGCGTGATGCCAAGCTCACGGTGGCGGAGGTCAAAGGCGTGGTGATGGTCGGTGGCTCCACCCGCATGCCGCAAATCCAGAAGGCCGTGGGTGACTTCTTTGGTCAGGCCCCTCTCAACAATCTGAACCCTGACGAAGTGGTGGCGCTGGGTGCCGCCATCCAGGCCAACCAGCTGGCGGGCAATAACCCCGGTGGTGACTTGTTGCTGCTGGACGTGATCCCGTTGAGCCTGGGCGTGGAAACCATGGGTGGCCTGGTCGAACGCATTGTGCTGCGCAACGAAACCATCCCCACCGCCAAAGCGCAAGACTTCACCACGTATATTGATGGTCAGACCGCGCTGGCGCTGCATGTGGTGCAGGGCGAGCGTGACTTGGTGTCCGACTGCCGCAGCCTGGCGCGTTTTACCCTGCGTGGCATCCCGCCGATGGCGGCCGGCGCGGCGCGCATCCGAGTCACCTTTACGGTGGATGCTGACGGCCTGCTGAGCGTGTCGGCACTGGAGCAGGTGAGTGGGGTCGAGGCGCACATCACCGTCAAGCCGTCTTACGGCCTGGGTGACGAGCTCATCACCCGCATGCTGCAAGACAGCTTTGCCTCGGCAGAACGCGACATGTTTGTGCGCGCGATTGTTGAAGCGCGGGTAGACGCTGACCGCATGATTCTGGCCACCCAAAGTGCGGTGGCTGCCGATGGTGACCTGCTGGACGACGCCCAGCGCGCCGAACTGGAGCAGCTCATGCGCCAGGTGCGCGCCGCCTGCGATCTGGAAGACCCGGCCGCCATCGAAGCCATCACCGCCGTGCTGGCCAAGAAGACCGAAGCCTTTGCGGCACTGCGCATGAACCGTGGCATCCAGCGGGCGCTGTCCGGCAAGAATATTGAAACAATTTAAGGACATTGTGGGTCAGACCACTTTGCGCAGCAAACGTGCACTGACCCCAACGAATCAACTATGCCCACCATCAAAATCCTGCCTCACGCCGAATACTGCCCACAGGGTGCTGAAGTGTCGGCCCCGGCGGGCACCTCGATCTGCGAGGCGTTGCTTGAAAACCACATCAACATTGAGCACGCCTGCGAGATGAGCTGCGCCTGCACCACCTGCCACGTGATCGTGAAAGAAGGTTTTGAGTCTTTGGCCCCATCTGAGGAAGAAGAAGACGACCTGCTGGACCGCGCCTGGGGCCTGCAACCGCAGTCACGCCTGAGCTGCCAGGCGATCCTGACGCAAAAGGACCTGGTGATTGAGATACCCAAATACTCCATCAACCACGCCAAAGAAAACCACTGACCCTTGCTGAGCTGATCGTCGTCCTTGACAGCTATCTTGGGTTAACCCGCAGCGCGCGCTGAGTATCCGACTCCGCGACTGTCCCCCGGCTTGCGGCTGCGCCTTAAGCCTCCTCCTTTATGTCGCTACGCCGGACACCCAACGCACGCCGCTAGCCGCTTACTGGTTATGGCATGGACAGATTGGGCGGGCAGTACGCTCTGCGAGTTAGACTCCTTTTTTTGATCCGAACCCATGCGCCAAATCTTCCTCGACACCGAAACCACCGGCCTGTCTGCCGACAACGGCGACCGCATCATCGAGATCGGTTGTGTGGAGATGGTCAACCGCAAACTCACCGGCAACAACCGCCACATCTATGTGAACCCGGGGCGCGACAGCCATGAGGAAGCGCTCAAGGTGCACGGCATCACCAGCGAATTCCTGCGTGACAAACCCAAGTTCGAGGAAATTGCTGACGACCTGCTGGCATATCTGACGGGTGCCGACGTGGTCATCCACAACGCGCCGTTTGACCTGGGTTTTCTGGACATGGAGTTTGGCAAGCTCGGCCACCCCAAGGTGTGCGAGATTGTGGCTAGCGTGACCGATACCTTGGTCATGGCCAAAGAGCTGTACCCCGGCAAACGCAATTCACTCGACGCGCTGTGTGACCGTCTGGAAGTGGACAACTCGGGCCGCACCCTGCACGGCGCGCTGCTGGACGCCGAACTGCTGGCCGATGTGTTCATCAACCTCACGCGCGGTCAAAACGTGTTGCTGATGGACGACAGCTCGGCTAATGAGGCATCAGGCAACGGTGCCCCGCTGCTGGATCTGCGTGCCTTTACCTTGCCGGTGCTGACGGCCAACGAGCAGGAACTGTCCGCTCATGAGGCCGTGTTGAAACAGATCGACAAGGATAGCAAAGGCAAAACGGTCTGGCGGGTGCTGGAGCCTGTGGCAGCTGGCTGAGCGGACTGCGGGTGTTGTTGACGTCTGTGTTAATGGCCTGGTTGGCTCTCAGTCATAGTGCGTCCACAGACGCAAGACGCGAACTGTTCTCGCTTCAGTAAAAACTTCATAGACGATGCGGTGTTGAATATTGATGCGTCGGGAGTAGGCACCAGCAAGATCACCGACCAGTTTTTCGTAAGGCGGTGGGTTCTGGAACGGGTCATTGGCAAGAAGGGTGAGCAATTCCTGCGCCTTTTGTTTGTGACCATTCGCATCAAGCTTTTTTGCATCCTTAATGGCCTGCTTGGCATAAACAATGGCCCAACTCACCACTCAAGCTCCTTGGCGCTTTCTGCGAGAGGCTCGGCCATACCGGCCTTGATCGATTCGCGCATGCCAGGCACAGCCAACAAATACAAAGTCTCTTGAATCGCGCTCCAATCTTCCGTGGACAGCAGCACGGCACTGCTGCGTTTTCCGGAAATAAAAATTGGCTCGTGTGACTCGACTGTCTGGTCAATCAGCCGATACAGATTGGCGCGAGCTTCGCTGGCGGTCAGTGTGTTCAATTGGTGCTCCTTCAATGAAATCTGTACAGTACGCGAAAGCGTACGCTGAGTCAAGTGGCGATGTGAGGATCGCATCCGTCATAATCCCCCCCGCTAGAGGTGCCGCCCGTTTTCGATGGCTGAGAAATACTCTTAGGGTCAATTCAGCGGTAGCTTGTGCAGCTGGCGAGTCAAATGTGCAAGATATTGCTGAACTGACCCATCACCTGATCTGGGTCGTGCCAGCGTAGGAAAGCGTTTACAAGCGGCTTTTGCTTGTGCTATCCAGATCACCCTGAAACCTGACTTTTGTGGGATCTGTTTGTGATTGATCAACTTCAAGCATCTGACCTTTGGGCAGACGTGCTCGCCGTGCGCGCGCAGCGCCCGCTGGTGCATTCCATCACCAATCTGGTGGTGATGAACTACAACGCCAATTTCCTGCTGGCCATGGGCGCCTCGCCCGTGATGGCGCACGCGCATGAAGAGGTGTGTGACATGGCCGCCATCGCGCAGGCGCTGGTGCTCAACATCGGCACGCTCGAACCGTATTGGATCGAGAGCATGCGCTTAGGCCTGGAGATCGCCGCCAAACGTGGCATCAAAACCGTGCTGGATCCAGTCGGGGCGGGGGCTACGAGCTATCGGAACCAGAGCATTGCAGCCTTGCTGGCGCAGGCCAGCCCGTCGGTGATTCGTGGCAATGCGTCCGAGATCATGAGCGTGGCGGGTGTTGCCGTGCAGACGCGCGGGGTCGATAGCGGCGCGGCCGTGACCGACGCATTGCAAGCCGCGCGTGATCTGGCAACCAGCACCGGCGGCGTGGTGTGTGTGAGTGGCGAGGTGGACCATGTGCTGGACGCCAGCGGCCGCCACGCCAGTCTTTCCAACGGCCATGAGTGGATGACGCGCATCACCGGTGTGGGCTGCTCGGCCACGGCACTGGTGGGTGCGTTTTGCGCGGTGCAGCCCGATGCCTGGCGCGCCACGCTCTCAGCCATGGCTTATCTGGGTGTGGTGGGTGAAGTGGCTGCCGAGCAGGTGATGGCGCGGGGCCAGGGCGTGGGCAGTCTGCAGATCGCGCTGCTGGACCAGTTGCAGTTGCTCGATGAGGTCAGCTTCACTTCAAGGCTGAAAATGCACCTTAGCCCAAGTGTGTAAAGGGCAGAGAGCTATTGAATCATGAGCAATTCAGTTCCCTGGAGCGGCCCGCGCCTGGTCGATGCGCTGCGTGTTTACTTGGTGACGGACCAGCCCTCGTTGCTGGGCCGCAGCCTCACCGATGTGGTGAAACAAGCGGTGCAGGGCGGCGTGACCTGCGTGCAACTGCGTGAAAAGTCGGCCAATACGCGTGACTTTGTGGCGCTGGCCTGCGCTTTGAGCGCGTTGCTCAAGCCGTTTGATGTGCCGCTGGTCATCAACGACCGCATTGACGTGGCGCTGGCTTGTGGCGCGCAAGGCGTGCATCTGGGCCAGTCGGACATGCCGGTGGATACGGCCCGCGCGGTGCTGCCACCCGAGGTTTTCATTGGCTGGTCGGTGGAAACCCCTGCTGATGTGCAGCGCGCCGCCAGTCTGCCGGTGGCCTATCTGGGCGTGAGCCCGGTGTTTGCCACCCCCACCAAAACTGACACTGCGCCGCCCTGGGGCTTGGATGGCCTGCGCCAGGTGCGGACCATGACCGACCTGCCGCTGGTGGCCATTGGCGGCATTCACCTGCACAACGCCAGGGACGTGTTGGACGCTGGTGCGCACGGGCTCGCAGTGGTTAGCGCGCTGTGTTCGGCAGACGACCCGCGAGCGGCGGCGCAGTCTTTTTGGGCGCTTTTCAAGTGAAAGCACCCGGCTGCCATCCCGGTCACCGACCCGACATCCGATCCATTGGGGGCATGAATTGCCCCGGATCAAGTTTCAGTGCAAGCTCGTCGGGGTTCGCAATGACGGCCAAGTTGCACTCTGCGAGACGACCCGTACTCGTTGTTTTTTATATGCTTTTTAGCCCTCCAGCCCTTACAGAATAAGCGCTGACCACTATGACTATTGAACTGACTCACCACTATTCCAGAGTGCTCTCCATCGCTGGTTCCGACAGCGGTGGCGGTGCCGGCATCCAGGCCGATTTGAAGACAATTGCCGCACTGGGCTGCTACGGCATGACGGCGATTACCGCGCTCACGGCGCAAAACACCTGCGGCGTGCGCGCCATCCACGGTGTGCCGCCCGACATGCTGCGCGATCAGATCGACGCAGTGGTGGAAGACATTGGCGTGGACGCGGTCAAGATCGGCATGTTGCACTCGCCCGAGATTGTGCGCACGGTGGCGCAGGCGGTGGCGCGGCACAGTCTGCCTCATGTGGTGTTTGACCCGGTGATGGTGGCCACCAGCGGTGCCAAACTCATCACCGATGAAGCGATTACCGTGCTGGTGACCGAACTGTTTCCACGCGCGGCGGTCATCACGCCCAATCTCGATGAAGCCGCTCTGCTGGTCGGCCAGCCTTTAAAAACGGTGCAGGACATGTTGCAGGCCGCGCAAACGCTGCTCGCGCAGGGCGCGCGCGCCGTGTTGCTCAAAGGCGGCCATTTGCCCGGCGATGAAGTGGTGGATTTGTTGCTGACCGCCGATGCGGAACCGCTGTGGATGCAGGCCACGCGCATCGACAGCGCCAACACGCATGGCACCGGCTGCACCTTGTCCAGCGCGATTGCCGCGCACCTGGCGCTGGGGCTGCGGCTCCCAGATGCTGTGCAGCAGGCCCGCGCCTACGTGCGCGGTGCGCTGCAAGCTGGGGCCTGCGTGAAAACCGGGCAGTGCAGCGGCCCGCTCAACCACAGCTTTGCGCCGAAGCCGATGCACCTCATTCGCCAGGCTGGGTGATGCTTGCTGCATTCCTGCCGGGCGCTATATTTTAGATAGCTGTTAGCGCTTATTTGACGAGGGCTATAGGCATTTTTTGAATCAATGTCTGGGCCATGTCCTCGGGCTTGTCCGCAGCCACCAGCGCCCGCACCACACCCACTGAGCCCACGCCGCTCGCCAGCACGCTGTCCAGGTTCGTCAGATCAATCCCGCCAATCGCCACCGTTGGCAGATGGCGCAACAGCTGGGCATACACCGTGAGTCGCGCCACACCCTGCGGCGGCGTGGCCATGCGTTTGAGCGTGGTGGCAAACACCGCCCCCAGCGCGATGTAGCTGGGCAACACGGCGGCGGCGCGCAGCATCTCGGCATAACCGTGGCTGCTCACGCCCAGGCGCAAACCGGCTGCGCGGATGGCGGCCAGGTCGGTGGCTTGCAGGGTTTGCAGGTCTTCCTGACCCAAGTGCACGCCGTAAGCTTCGGCGGCGATGGCGGCTTGCCAATGGTCGTTGATGAACAGCAGCGCCGGGGTGCCCTGAACGGCCTGCACAGCGGCCTTCACTTCGCGCGCCACCGCTTCGGGGCCAGCGGACTTGAAGCGCAATTGCACCGTCGGCACCCCGGCGCGCGCCATGCGGCCCACCCACGCGGCATCGGGCAATACGGCGTAGAGGCCAAGTTGACGCGGACAGGGGGCAAACGCATCGGTGCCCGGCCCGGGGCGCAGGCCAAAGTCTGACGGCTCGGTGGGCCACGTTTGTGCGTCAAACTGACCGGTGCGCAGCGTCTGCGCATGCCAGGCGTGGGCGATGCAGTCGGTGTCCGTTTCAATGAAATCCAGCGCCAGGCAGGCTGCTTTGACAGCTTGGAAAACCCCTGTGGCCGCATCATTTTTAATAGCTGCCAGCCCCTTGGATATATGGGCTGAAGCCATAAAAGACATATTATTTGGTAAGGCCTGAAGTGCCAGCGCAGCATGGGCGCTGACGATGGCTTGAGCCATGTTGATCGGGGTGCTCATGCCTCGTGCCAAAACGGTGTGCCCAGCACCGGCGTGCTGGGTTCAGCGGCGTCTTTCTCGGTCATGGTGCCTGCCAGAAATGCATCGCGCCCGGCCTGGGTGGCGGCGGCAAAGGCCCCGGCCATGCGGATCGGGTCGTTGGCCAGCGCCACGGCGGTGTTGAGCAGCACGCCGTCAAAGCCCCATTCCATCACCTGCGCCGCGTGCGATGGCAGGCCCAGGCCCGCATCCACAATCATCGGTACCTTCAGGCGCGCGCGCAGGGTTTTCATGGCGTAAGGGTTGATCGGGCCTTTGCCGGTGCCGATCGGCGCGGCCCAGGGCATGAGCGCCTGGCAACCGACATCGACCAGACGCTGGCACAGCACCAGGTCGTCGGTGCAGTAGGGCAGCACCTTGAAGCCGTCGTGGATCAGCTGGCGGGCGGCATCAACCATGTTCAGCGTGTCGGGCTGCAGCGTGTAGTCGTCGCCGATCAGCTCCAACTTGATCCAGTCCGTGGCAAACACCTCGCGCGCCATGTGCGCGGTGGTGATTAGCTCCGACACGCTGTGGCAACCGGCGGTGTTGGGCAGCACTGGCACCTTGAGGTCGTCCAGCAGCTGCCAGAAACGGTTGCTTGTTTCAGGGTTGACCAGGTTTTGTCGGCGTAGCGAGGCGGTCAGCATGGCGGGTTTGGCAAGTTGCACCGCCGCTTGCAAGACGCTAGGAGAAGGATAGCGTGAGGTGCCCAGCAGCAAACGGCTGGTGAAGGTTTCACCATACAAGACCAGCGGGTCAAGAGGCGCGGTTTGCGGGAAGACGGGAGGCGTGTTCATGGTCTTGAAGGTGTTGAAAATTCAGGCTTGTCTGGATCAGCGGTTGGGATGGCGGGTGGTGGCCCGCCAGGGCAGCCTGGCTAACCACCCACCAACGGCGCAATCAGTTCGATCTGGTCGCCCTCCGCCAGCGGGGTCTGCGCATATTGCGTTTTGGGCACAAACTGCCGGTTCAGCGCAGCAGCAAAAGGCGGCGGGATCTGGCTGGCGGCCACCGCCTGGGCCAACGTCGCATCTGCCGCCAGTTCGCAAGGGGTCTGGTTGATCAGCACCTTCATGGCGCAGCCTCCAGCGCCAGGCCCAGCTTGTCAGCCAGCGGCGATGTGCCGGTCTTCACCAGTTCCAGCACGATGTCGTGCATGGCGGGCGAGATCAAATAGCCGTGGCGGTACAGCCCGTTGACTTGCAGTGTGCGCTCGCCCAGCCAGCGCACGGCGGGCTGGTTATCGGGCAGGGCCGGGCGGCATTGCGCTACCAGCTCGATGATGCGCGCCTCGCCAAACCCGCTGTCCACGGTGTAGGCGGCGCTGAGCAATTCGAGTGCCGAGCGCAGGCTCATGGGCGACGTGTCGTCGGATTCGATCTCGGTGGCACCGACCAAAAAATAGCCCTCCAGCTTGGGTGCGATGTAGATCGGGTAACGCGGGTGGATCAGCCGGGTCGGGCGCGACAAGGTCACGTTGGGCGCATGCAGTGTGACGATTTCGCCACGCACACCGCGCAGCTCGGGCCATTGCGCCTGCGCGCCCAGGCCCCGGCAGTCCAGCAGCCAGTCGGGCTCACCGGTCTGTCCGGGGTTGAAATCCTCCGGGCTGCGCGGACAGCTCCAGTGCAGCGCCACACCCAGGCGCTGCATTTGCGCCAGCAGCGCGTCCATCAGCTGGTGGTTGTCCAACTGGCCTTCACCGGGTAGCAGCAGGCCCTGGGCAAAACGTGCGCCCATGCCGGGTTCCAGTGCGTCCAGCGCGGCAGCGTCCAGCGACTGTGCTCGGGGCAGGTCGGGTAGCCGCTGGCCGGTGGCGGCCAGCAACTGGCTGAAGCGCTGGGCATCTGGTGCGTCCTGGCGGTGCCAGACCACCAGCGTGCCTTCGCGCTGGAAAAAGACGGGCGCATCGAGCGCGCCAATCAGCTCTGGCCAGCGCTCCAGGCCGTGTTGGCCCAGACGCACCACCCCGTCTTCGGCAATCGCCGACTCCGCCAACGGGGCCAGCATGGCGGCAGCGGCAAAAGCAGCAGCGCCACGGGAAGCGGCTTCGCGCTCTTCAAAAACGCTCAGTGTGTGGCCGGCCCGCGCCAGCGAGCACGCCAGCAGCCGACCCATCAGGCCGGCACCCAAAATGACGATGTTCATGCACGCACCTCGCGCAGGGCAGCGGCGGCCGGGCGAGTTAGCCATGCCAGCGTGAAGGTCAGTGCCAGCGTCGGCAGGGCAGAGCCCCATTGCGGCGCATAGTTGGTCAAGAAATGATAGCAAGCAATGCCCAGCAGCCATAGGCCAGCGGCCATCCAGTCCACTTTTTTGTCAGATACGCTCAGGGCGGGCGAGCCCACCGCCAACCGCCCCAGAATCACGCCATACAGTGGCACAAACACCGAACTCAGCAGCAACAGGAAGGGCTCCAGACTGTGCATCGGCAGCACCATGGCCAGGGCCATGCACAGGACTGCCAGTAGCAGGCCCCATTTGCGAACGCTCCAGGTTGGCAGGATGCTGTGGCCAGAGACCGCGCTGGAGTAGACATCGCCATAGGCATTGTCGATTTCATCGACCAGAATCAGGCTCAAAGCCAGCAAGCCGCCTTGCGCCAGCAGCAAGGCACCCACCAAGTCAGAACCAGCCGGCACCACGCTGACGACCAGCACACCCAGCGCATAACACCAGATATTGGCCAGCGCATAACCCAGCCAGGTTCCGCTCAGTGCGCTGCGACCCTTTTTACCGTAGCGCGCATAGTCGGCCACCAGCGGCAACCACGACACCGGCATGGCGATCACCAGATCCATGGCCGACAGCATGCCCATGCTGCCGTCCCCATGGCGTGCCCAGAAAGCAGCCAGGCCCTGGGTGTGCATCAGACTGCCAAATTGCCAGGTCAGCCACACCAGCGATGCCACCACCAGCGGCAGGCCGATGCGGGCGATCAGCTTGCGTACCAGCCGGGTCATGGAGCCGGCCAGCAACAGCAGCAGGACCGCGCCCCACAACAGCGTCGTGGCGATCATCCCGCCCATGCCGTCCAGACTCAGGCCGAATGACTGTTTGCCAATGGCGGCGGTGCCGTCGCGCATGATGACCAGCTCAAACGTGGTCCAGCCAATCAGTTGCGCCATGTTCAAGAGCACGGGCAAGCGGGCAAAGCTGCTGCCAAAGGTGGCGTGCATCAATCCGGCACTGGACAGGCCGCTCTCGCAACCCAGCCGCGCCGTCCAGGCCAGCAGACCGGACCCGATCAGTGAGCCCAACACGATGGCAATCGCCGCATCACGGCTGCCTACCGCAGGCACCAGATAGGCACCCACCTGGATCACCAACAGCCCGACGCCCATGCTGAACCACAACGAGGTGTGGTCGTGCCAGCTGAAAACGCGTTCGCTGTGGGAGACCGGTGAGAGGGCCGAATTCGGCGGATTCGCCGGGGCTGTGCTTGTGTGATCAGCACTGTGTGTATTTGCCATCGATTTGCTCCATGCAAAAAGTTGGCAGGTCAGCGTACATCTTGACGGGTTGACGTTGCCAGAGAAGGCGGCAACACCCGTGGTCAGACTGGCTTCCCTGCGCGAGGATTACCTCAATCAGGTTCAAAGGGACTTTCTCAGTCGGCCTGCAGTTTGAATTGCGGGCCAACACCCCTAGCGTGTGCGCTTTTTTGAGAGCGCTTGCGGATTCTAAATCAGGATGTCGGCAAAACACCCAGACGCTGCTGCAGCAGCGCGCTGCTGGTGGTGTACTGCAGCACGCTGGAAGCTTCAGGGTGGATCAGCGCGGCAGCGGCAAAGGCGGCCAGCGTGGCTTCATGGAAACCGCTGACGATGAGCTTTTTCTTGCCCGGGTAGGTGATGATGTCACCCACCGCAAAAATGCCGGGTTCGTTGGTGGCAAAGGTTTCCAGGCTTACGCACAACTGCTTACGTTCCATGGCCAGACCCCATTGCGCGATCGGGCCGAGCTTGGGGCTGATGCCCAGGCACACCAACAGCACATCGGCGGCCAGGCTGAGGGTTTGGTCTTCCGGCGTGCTGATGACAACGCTGGTTAGCAACTCGCCCGTGGTCTGAACGGCAGTGATTTGTCCGGCGATAAAGTGGATTTTTCCAGTTTGGCGCAGCGCAGCCAGTTCGGTGAGTTGATCTGAACTGGCCTGCAGCACATCACGCCGGTGCACCAGGGTCACGCTTTGGGCTTGGTCTGGGCCTGTCCGGGCGAGCGCCAGTGCGTTGGCCACCGCGTCGCCGTCGCCGCCCAGCACGATGACCTGTTTGTCGGCACATACCGCAGGTGGTGCAGACCGGTAAAAAACCTGCCGACCCAGCAGCGCGGGCAAGCCATCCACCTTGAGTTCTTTCGTCACAAACGCGCCAACGCCTGCCGCAATGATCACGGTGCGTGTCAAAAACGCCTGGCAAGGTTGCTGTTGCCGGGTGGTGGTCACGCGCCAGCGGCCGTCAGCTTGCCGCTCTACATCGCTGACCTGCTGGCCCAGATGGAACGTGGGTTTGAACGGTGCAATCTGCTGCATCAGCTTGTGCACCAGCTCACGCCCGGTGCTCACCGGCACCGCTGGAATGTCATAAATGGGTTTGTCGGGATACAGCGCGATGCACTGGCCACCCGCGTCATCCAACGCATCGACCACGTGGGTAGCAATACCTTGCAAACCCAGTTCAAACACGGCAAACAGCCCTATCGGACCGGCACCGATGACCAGTGCGTCGGTTTCAATCACGGCAGTTTGTCAGTGGGTGTCGATCAGCGTAGCAGTTGCGACAGCTTGTCGGTTTTGTCCTTCCACTCTTCCGCTTCGGGCAGCGGGGCCTTGCGCTTGGTGATGGTTTTCCAGCTGGGCAGCAACGCCAGTTCAGCGTTGATCTTGGTCATGTGGCGCTGGTTTTTGGGCACATCCTCTTCAGCGTAGATGGCGTTCACCGGGCATTCGGGGATGCAGACGGCGCAGTCAATGCACTCATCAGGGTCAATGGTCAAAAAGTTCGGGCCTTCGCGGAAGCAGTCCACGGGACAAACGTCAACGCAATCGGTGTACTTGCATTTGATACAGGCTTCGGTGACGACATGGGTCATGGTGAGTGATCTACGGTTAGATTGAAAAGTCGGGATTTTAGATGCTTGCGGGATGCAGGCCGCGAGCATAAAAGAACAGCCTTCTGTTCATGTTGACGTGCGTCAAGTCACCGTGTGGTGCTGGCATCGTTGGCGGTGAAGACCTTGCCCAGGGTTCGCATCTGGTTGCCCATGTCCGATCCGACCAGGTCCTGAATGCTTTGGGTATTGCTCTGATTGGCCACACCGGCGGCGCTCAACCTGGCGCGCACCTCAGTCACGCTTAGGCCCGCCACGTCAGCCACCTTGGTCAGCGGTGCGCGCGCCAGCGCCTGCACGGGTGCGGCAAATGGGGGTTTGCCACCGACTTCCCCCCCCAGCGGCACAAAGCTCAATGCCAGCACGGCGGTGCAAGCGCCCAGCACCCAGCGGCCGGTGGTGTTGGTTAAATGCCGCTTGAAGGCTTTCACATTCAAGACAACGTGCAGCACCACACCGGCCACCAGGGCCCAGCCCAGCCATTCGTGGGCGCTCTGGTTGAGCCCGGTGTCCAGGTGGAAAAACATCAGGCTGCCGGTGATGGCCATCAGTCCAAAGATACCGATCACCAGCGGGGTGATCCAGGGGCGGTGTGCGTTCAAGTTCATGGTGGTCCTTTCAGTTAATGACTCAGGGTTTACCCTTGTTTGGCTGTATTGTTGACCCCTGACTTGAACTTGAATAAAGCTTTTGTGAATCTGGGGTAAAGCTGGTTTGCAGGTTCTGTCAGGCGGCCCGACTGTGTGCAAAATCAGCGCCAGCAGAACCCTGACTGGAGCCTCCATGCAACGCAAAGCAAAGCAAACGATCTTCGCCCCCTTTGGCTCATGGTCCTGATGCTGCTGGTCAGCATGGGTTTTCTGGTGTCGCAACCCTGTGCCGCGCAGGACGGCTCGCTGCGCGAATGCTTGAAGGAGCGTCTGCTGCAACGCCCGCAGGCGCGCTCTGAGTCTCAGTCAGACACCCGTGCGCCAGCACCTGCAGGGCCGGGGGCAAGTGCCCAGGCTGGCGACTATCGCTTTAACCTCAACCATGACGGGCTGGAGCGGCTGTATCTGGTGCATGTCCCCAGAAGCTACACGCCGTCACACCCTGCGCCCTTGCTGGTGGCCCTGCACGGCGGCGGGGGCAACATGGATGACCAGACAGATGACAGCAAATATGGTCTGATCACCACCTCGGAGCGTGAAGGCGCGGTGGTAGCCTTCCCCAACGGCTCCAGCCCTTTCAAAAGCGGCAAACTGGCCACATGGAATGCCGGCAACTGCTGTGGCGGTGCGCGCGACAGGCAGGTCGATGATGTTGGCTTCATCCGCCAGATGGTGAGCAGTATTTCGGCACAACTCCATATTGACCCGCAACGCATCTACGCCACCGGCATGTCCAACGGCGGCATGATGGCCTACCGCCTGGCGTGTGAAGCCTCTGACGTGTTCAGCGCCATTGCCGCCGTGGCGGGTACGGACAATATCCGCCAGTGCCAGCCTGCCAGACCCGTGTCGGTGCTGCACATTCATGCCAAAGACGATGATCATGTGCTGTTCATGAGCGGCGTAGGGCCTGCGGCGATGAACCGATCGGCAGAGGCCGACTACACGTCGGTACCGGGCACAATCGCCAAATGGACCGCCATGGACGGCTGCACAGCCAAGCCCAAACGCGTGATCGACGCACCCGGCGCGACCTGTGAGCGCTACTCACCCTGCCAAAGCGGCGTTGAAGTGCAGCTTTGTGTGACTGAAACCGGCGGTCATTCCTGGCCCGGTGGTCACAAACCCCGCAGCAACGAGCCACCTTCCAGCGCCATCTCGGCCAATGACGTGATGTGGGAATTTTTCAGTCGTCAGACCCGTCAGCAAGCGCCTTGAGCCGTCCGTCATGGTGCACAATTTGTGTGACCAAGACAGAGTCAATTCAAGCCTTTTTTCACCACCTGAACCCCCAAGGACCCGCCATGAGCCAGCAGACCAAGTTTTTACTCAACGAAGACCAGATGCCCAAAGCCTGGTACAACCTGCAGGCGGACTATCCCACGCCTCTGCCGGCAGTTCTGCACCCGGGCACCATGCAGCCGGTGGGCCCGGAAGATCTGGCACCGCTGTTCCCCATGGCGCTAATCATGCAGGAGGTCAGCACCGAGCGCGAGATTGAGATTCCTGAACCCGTGCGTGACCTGTACCGCCTGTGGCGCCCGGCACCGCTGTACCGCGCCCATGGCCTGGAAAAAGCGCTGGGCACCTGTGCCAAGATCTATTACAAATATGAAGGTGTCAGCCCGGCGGGCAGTCACAAGCCGAACACCGCCGTGGCGCAGGCGTTCTACAACAAAGAGGCCGGTGTCAAGCGTCTGACCACCGAAACCGGTGCCGGGCAGTGGGGCACCTCGCTGGCGTTTGCGGGGGCGCATTTCGGATTGGAGGTGGAGGTGTTTCAGGTGCGCGTATCCTATGACCAGAAGCCGTATCGCCGCGCTGTGATGGAAACCTATGGCGCGCGTTGTGTGGCATCACCGTCGATGGAAACTGAATACGGCCGCTCGGTGCTTGCCAAGCGGCCGGATCATCCGGGCAGCCTGGGCATCGCGATTTCCGAGGCGGTGGAACAGGCTGTCAAGCGAGATGACACCAAATATGCACTCGGCTCGGTCCTCAACCACGTGTTGGTGCACCAGAGCATCATTGGCCTGGAATGCATGAAGCAGATGGAGATGGCCGACACCTGGCCCGACGTGGTGGTGGGTTGCACGGGTGGCGGCTCCAACTTTGCCGGGATTGCGTTCCCGTTTATGGGGCATGGCTTGCGCGGCGGCCAGACCTCACGTTTTGTG
Source organism: uncultured beta proteobacterium (assembly GCA_903905735.1). Classification (GTDB taxonomy): domain Bacteria; phylum Pseudomonadota; class Gammaproteobacteria; order Burkholderiales; family Burkholderiaceae_C; genus Rhodoferax. Next base: position 15,468 of record CAIVHU010000128.1, on the reverse strand, counting down.
GCGGTCGAGCCCGCTGCCTGCCCGTCGCTCACCCGCGGTAAATACGCGTATGACTTTGGCGACACGGCCAAAATGACCCCGCTGACCAAGATGCACACGCTGGGTAGTCAGTTCACGCCGCCAGGTTTTCATGCCGGTGGCCTGCGCTACCACGGCATGGCCCCGATGGTGTCGCACGCGATGCAGTTGGGTCTGATGGAAGCCGTGGCCTACAACCAGGTCGAATGTTTTGCCGCAGGCGTGATGTTTGCCCGCGCTGAAGGCATCGTGCCCGCACCCGAGGCCAACCACGCGGTCAAAGGCGCGATTGAAGAGGCGCTGCGCTGCAAGCGCGAAGGCAAGGCAGAGACGATTCTGTTTAACTTGTCAGGCCACGGCCACTTTGACATGGCCTCGTATCAAAAGTACTTTGCCGGTGAGTTGACCGACGAAACCTATGCCGAGAGCGAATTGGCGATGGCTTTGGCGGGCCTGCCCAGCGTGCCTGAACCGGCTTAATTCTGACGGGGTGGCGCGGCCCGCTGGCGGCAGCGCCTAACGGACGAGGATGTCCAGCAAGCGATCGAGCCCACCCGACTCGATCGACACATTGGCGCGTTCGATCACCGCGGGTTTGGCGTGGTAGGCCACCGACAGGCCGACAACACCCATCATCGGCAGGTCATTGGCACCATCGCCCACGGCAATGGCCTGACGGGGCTCGATGCCCAGTTGGGCGCAGGTTTGCAGCAGCATGCTGCGTTTTTCATCACCATCGCAAATGTCACCCCAAGGCTGATCGACCATGCGGCCGGTGAGGATGCCTCCTTGCACTTCCAGCACATTGGCGCGGGTGCCATCCATGCCCAATCGGTCGCGCAAGCGGTCGGTAAAGTAGGTGAAGCCTCCTGAAACCAGCAACAGCTTCAGCCCGGCCTGCTTGCAGGCGGCCACCAGTTCGGCCGCACCCAGGTTCAGGCGCAGGCGCTCGGTGTAGATGCGGTCGATTTGCGCTGTGGTAACACCCTTGAGTAGCGCCACGCGCTGTCTCAAGCTCTCTTTGTAGTCGGTGATATCACCCTGCATGGCCGCCTCGGTGATGGCGGCCACCTCAGGTTTCTTGCCTACCGCATCGGCAATTTCGTCGACACATTCCATGTCGATCAGGGTGGAGTCCATGTCAAAGGCAATGAGTTTGAAGTCTGTCAGGCGCAGCGGCGGGGTGATCCCTGCAATGCGCAGGCCGGGGGCGAATTCAGTGTGTGTCATGAATTTTTACTATATATTCAGGAGCTTCTCGCCCTTTCTCTATAAGGGCTAGAGGCCGATTTGTTATATATTTTTATGTCGGTTGCGGAGCGTTCAGGATTTCTTCAGATACAGACGATCTGACCAGGTGGCCAGCCACTCCGGCTTGAAGGCGACCATCATCGAGGTGAACATGCCGGTCATGAACGCATCGCCCCAAGCGGCCAGCCAGTGGGCCACAACACTCAGGCCGCTGTCGATGCCAGGCATGGTGTGGCCAGCCAACTGCCCCAGCAAACTCGCGGCAAACACGCACAAGGCCGTGCCAATGAAGGCGCGGCCCAGGATGTAGACGAACATGTGCGGCCCGATCCATCGTCGCACCGCCAGACCCAACCCCAGCGCCAGCGTGGCGGGCACCAGCCCGAGCCAGACGGTCAGGTCCAGCGCGGTCTCCCACGGCATGGGCGAGATCAGCGCGGCGATCACCCCCACCAGACACAACACCGGCACGGCCAGCGGCCAGCCCAGCATGAGCACCAGCAGGCACGCGCCAGAGCCCTGCAACTGCAGCGGCATCTTGTGCAGGCTCGGCATGGCCCACAACCAGGGAATCAGGGTGAGCGCAGCCAGTACCGGCGTGAGTCGGGTAGCACCCGCCATCATGCGCCAAGGGCGCATGAGCAGTGCGGCTACTAGAGCCAGCATGAGCAGGGTGAAGTTGATGACCATGGCACTTGGAGACTGTCGGATGTCTACAAAAATCGGTCCAGAATCTTGCGGCTTTCCCGGCTCAAGGTGGCGGCATCACGAATCAAAAACTGGATTCCGTGCGAGTCGGTCACCAGCAAAATCGTCGGCCCAACACGGCGGATGTCTTCGTCACCGCGCAGCACAAAGCTGGTGTCGCCCCGGTCGGTCTTGACGCGCCAGGTGCAGGGCGTTGAAAAGCTGGTGACGCCCTCGATGCTCAAAATGGTCGGCATGAACTCGCGACCTTGCAGATCTTCCCGGATCAAGCTTTGCGCTGGTTCGGGCAGGGCGGCCAGGTTGTCCACCCAGGCCACTTCATGGCCGTCGGTGTGGATCAGCGAGATGCCGTCTTCGGGTGACTGGATCGGAAAGGCACGAACCGGCACCACGTCTTCGACCACGTCGCCTTGCGGCGTGGTAAGCACAAGGCGGCCAAACGGGTTGCGCGTGAGCTGAAAAGCGGCCGTGGTCATGGCTGTGGGGGTGTTCATTCGTCATCACTCCGGCGGTCTTTGGCATCGTCCATGTCCACATCCATGTTGCGTGCCTGGGCCTGATACAGGTTGTAGTAGGCGCCTTCGGCGGCCATCAGCACATCGTGCGTGCCCACTTCGACGATCTGGCCACGGTCCATCACCACCAGCCGGTCAGCGCGGTGCAGGGTGGACAGGCGGTGGGCGATGGCGATGGTGGTGCGGCCTTTGACCAGGTTCTCCAGCGCATTCTGGATCTCCTTCTCGGTCTCGGAGTCGACCGACGAGGTGGCTTCGTCCAGAATCAGGATGCGCGGGTCAATCAGCAGGGCGCGCGCGATCGAGATGCGCTGGCGTTCACCGCCAGACAACCCCTGACCGCGCTCACCGACCATCGAGTCGTAACCCTGCGCCAGGCGCAGGATGAACTCGTGCGCATGGGCCGCCCGCGCAGCGGCAATGATCTCGGCTCGCGTGGCATGTGGTTTACCGTAGGCGATGTTCTCGGCGATCGTGCCGAAAAACAGGAACGGCTCTTGCAGCACCAAGCCGATATGGCGGCGGTAGTCAGCCACCGGCAGCGAGCGCACGTCAACACCATCTATCTTGATCGAACCCTCAGATACATCGTAAAAACGGCAGATCAGGTTGACCAGCGTGCTTTTGCCCGAGCCGCTGTGGCCCACCAGACCAATCATTTCACCGGGGTTGATCGTCAGACTGATGTCCTTGTTGACCTCGCGATTGCCATAGCGAAAGCTCACGTGGCTGAGTTCAATGCGGCCCTGCACATGCGCCAGTTTGACTGGTTGGGTGGGTTCCGGCACGCTGGAGACATGGTCCAGAATGTCAAATATGCGCTTGGCCGCCGAGGCCGACTTTTCAGTCACCGAGACGATGCGGCTCATCGAATCCAGTCGCCCGTAGAAACGGCTGATGTAGGAGACAAACGCCACCAGCACACCCACGGTGATTTGGGACTTGGACACCAGCCAGATGCCAAAGCCCCAGACCACCAGTAGTCCCAGTTCTGTCATCAGTGAGATGCTGGGCGCAAACACTGACCAGATCTTGTTGATACGGTCATTGACGATCAGGTTTTGCTTGTTGGCCTCGCGAAAACGCGCGGCTTCGCGGTCTTCCTGGGCAAATGCCTTGACCACGCGCACACCCGGAATGGTGTCGGCTAGCACGCTGGTCACCGCCGACCAGACGCGGTCAATCTTCTCAAACCCGGTTTGCAACCGGAACCGCACCGAGCGGATCATCCACACAATGAACGGCAGTGGCACCAGCGTCACCAGAGCCAGCATCGGATTGATCGACACCAGAATCACGGCGGTCATGATCAGCATCAGGATGTCAGAGGCAAAGTCCAACAGGTGCAGCGACAAAAACACACAGATGCGGTCGCTTTCGCTGCCAATGCGTGACATCAGGTCACCCGTGCGTTTGCCACCAAAATATTCCAGCGACATGCGCAGCAGGTGTTCATACGTAGTGGTGCGCAAATCCGCGCCAATGCGCTCCGATACCAGCGCCAGGATGTAGGTCTTGGCCCAGGACAAGCCCCAGGCCAACACGGCGGCACCAAACAGACCGCCCAGATACTTGACAACCAGCATCGGGTCGATGTGCTGGCCGTTCTGGAACGGAATCAGCACCTCGTCCATCAAGGGCATGGACAGATACGGCGGCACCAGGCTGGCGGCAGTGCCAAGCAGCGTCAACATCAGACCCGCAAACAGTTGCTTGCTATAAGGTTTGGCAAAGCGCCAGAGCCTGAACAGCGTCCAGGTGGAAGGCGGTGTGTGGATGACTTTAGTGCAGATCGGACATTCGTCCTGATCGGGCTCAAGCGGGGCTTTGCAACTCGGGCAGCGTCGGCCTTCGGGCAGCATGGGCGGCTGGCCGGTCACAAAGCTGGTCTGATGGATTTGAAACTGATCCACCAGGCGAATCGCCTGCAGGTTGTGCGCCAGCGTGAAGCTCCAGTGGGCCAATCGGCCCTGGCTGTCCAGCAAGTCGAGATGACCCACGCCAGCGTGGTCGTGCAAATGCATGACCAGCCCCGGCTGATAGCACCAAACCTGCCAGCTGGCATCGGGTGCCTGGGTCAATACACGGTGCTCGGTGACCAGCACCATGCCTCTGACGAAGTGCAACTGGTTGTCCAGATCAAACACCAGCGCGGCCAATACGCTCTCATTTTTGTCAAGCTGTGACGTGACTTCCGGGCGCAGGTCGGCTGGAATATCTTGCAATACGGGTTCAGGAACGGCAGCGTCTTGAGTCATAAAGGCCGGGGTTTTTGGCAGTAGGTGACCGCAGGCTCAACGAAGGCTGGCTGCGATTGGCAAAATGTTTGAGGATAGTACGCGTGAACCTGGTGCTTACAAATAATTATGATTTTTCCAGCCGTTTTGGGGTTACACGTGCGTAAATGAACTGAAAATTCATGCTTGGCGCTTAATTGACAACCTTAAAAAATTCATGACAACGAAGACCATTCAATTGCTGCGCGTGTCCCATCTGCGCGGCCCCAACATCTGGACCTACCGTCCGGTCATTGAAGTTTGGGTTGACATTGGCGACCTGGAAGATTTTCCCTCCAATACCTTGCCCGGATTTTATGAGCGTTTGACCGCCATGCTGCCCGGCCTGGCGGTGCATCGCTGCGGTATTGGTGAACCCGGCGGGTTTCTGGAGCGGCTACGCGAGGGCACATGGGCGGGCCACATCCTGGAGCATGTGGTGCTGGAACTGCAAAACATGGCTGGCATGCGCACCGGTTTTGGCAAAACCCGGCAAACCTCGGTGCGCGGTGTTTACAAAATGGCGTTTCGCACCCGGCAAGAGCAGGTGGGCCGGGCTGCGCTGGCGGTCGGGCTGGACGTGGTGCATGCGGCCATCCATGACATGGCTTTTGACTTGACGGCAGCGATTGCACAACTCAGTGAACTGGTCGATACGCACTGCATGGGCCCAAGCACGGCACATATCGTGGAAGCGGCCACCGATCGTGGCATTCCAAATCTGCGACTCACCGACGGCAACCTGGTTCAGCTCGGTCACGGGGCCAGCCAGCGCCGGATCTGGACCGCCGAGACTGACCAGACCTCGGCCATTGCCGAAGAAATTGCCTGTGACAAGGACCTCACCAAGTCACTGCTGCAATCGAGCGGTGTGCCGGTGCCGCATGGGCAGGTGGTCAAAACAGCCGAGGAGGCCTGGGAGGCGGCTCAGGCAGTGGGTTTGCCGGTGGCCGTCAAGCCCTACAACGGTAACCATGGCCGGGGCGTGTCGCTGAACCTGAACACTCAAAAAGATGTCGAGACCGCGTTCGCGCTGGCATTGCGCAAAGGCGAAAGCAGCGTCATCGTTGAACAGTTCATTCCCGGCAACGAGCACCGGCTGCTGGTCGTGGGGCGGCGTGTGGTGGCTGTCGCGCGCGGCGAGACGGCATGGGTCACGGGCGATGGTGAATCCAACATTATTTCTCTGGTGAACCAGCAACTCAATGCTGATCCGCGTCGTGGCACCACCGAGGACTTCCCGCTCAACGAAGTCAAACCGCATGAGTCTGCCGAGATCATTCTTGAGTTGGAGCGCCAGGGCCTTACCGCCTATTCGGTCCCCAAACAGAGTCAACAGGTTTTGATCCAGCGCAATGGCAACGTGGCCTTTGATATCACTGACGACGTGCACCCTAGCGTGGCGGCCATGGCCAGCTTGGCGGCGCGGGTGGTTGGACTCGATATTGCGGGTGTCGATATGGTGATGGAAGATGCTTCCCGGCCCTTGTCAGAGCAACGCGGCGCAGTGATTGAGGTCAACGCCAGCCCGGGCTTGCTGGCCCATCTGAAACCCGCCAGCGGCCACACACGCGCGATTGGCAAGGCCATCATTTCGCACCTTTTTGGGCTGGAGCAGGCACGTGGCGGGGTAGGGCGGATCCCCTTGGTGGGTGTCACTGGCAGTCGCAGCACCACGTCTATCGCACGGCTGATTACCTGGTTGCTGCACATCAAGGGCCAGAAAGTGGGTCTGGCATGCCAGGACGGTTTTTACCTCGGTGCGCGCCAGGTGAGTGCCAAGGACAGCACGGGCTGGGATGCCGGGCAGAACCTGCTGATCAACCGCTCGCTGGAAGTGGCCGTTTTTGAGCACAGCAGCCGCCGGATTCTGAGTGAAGGCCTGGCCTACGACAAGTGCACCGTGGGTGTGGTCACAGATGTCAGCGGTCTGGAAAGTGTGGCCGAGTTTTATATTGACGATCTGGACAAACTTTTCAACGTGGTTCGAACCCAGGTCGATGTGATCCTGCCGCACGGCACAGCCGTTCTCAACGCCGATGATGCGCAGGTGGCCGACCTGGCATCCTTGTGTGACGGCAAGGTGATCTTTTACGGCCGCAACCCGGATTCGTCGGCGATGGTGGTGCACCGCGCGGTTGGCGGACGGGCGGTCTTTGCACAGGCAGCGCACATGGTGTTGGCCCAAGGCCAGGCGGCTGTGGCCCAAATTGCCCTCAATACGCTTTCGCCAGATGCCCGAGCGCGTCCAGACACGGCGTTGGCGGCGGTGGCGGCCGCTTGGGCACTGGACATCAGCCCGGAATTGATAAGTGCGGGCCTGCGCACCTTTGAGTTGACCTCTTCACAAAAGCATTGAGCCATGAAGTTATCCCGCATCAGAGCCCTTCGTGGCCCCAACCTTTGGACCCAGCGAACCGCGATCGAGGTGGTGGTGACCTGCACCGCTGCCGAGTGTGACGTGGGCGCCGATCCCGCATTCGATGCACGACTGCATGTCTGTTTTCCGGCTATTGGCGTGGTGCAGCCCGGTGGACAGGACGGACCTGTCAGTCTGGCACATGTGCTGGGTGTGACGGCGCTGGGTCTTCAGGCGCAGGCAGGGTGTCCGGTGACGTTCCGACGTACCACACCGACGCTGGAGGCTGGCACTTTTCAGGTGATCGTGGAATACACGCAAGAGCCGGTTGGGCGTCTGGCGCTTGAACTGGCGCATACGCTGTGCCAAGCGGCGGTGGACGGCATCCCTTTTGATTTGCAGCTGGCGCTGACTCAGTTGCGCGACCTCGATGAAGACGTGCGCCTGGGCCCGAGCACCGGCACCATTGTGGATGCGGCGGTGGCACGCAATATTCCGTATCGGCGCATGACAGAGGGCAGCATGGTCATGTTTGGATGGGGCAGCCGGCAGCGCCGCATTCAGGCGGCCGAGATCGATGCCACCAGCGCCATTGCTGAGGCCATTGCGCAGGACAAACAGCTCACAAAAAAACTGCTTGCCGCTGCTGGTGTGCCAGTGCCGCACGGACGCGAGGTGGACAGTGCCGAAGATGCCTGGGCGGCCGCCCTGGAGATTGATCTGCCGGTGGTTGTGAAACCCAAAGACGGCAATCAGGGTAAAGGGGTGACCGTCAACATCACTTCCAGAGACCAACTACTGGCAGCCTATCACACGGCCTCGGAGTTCAGCAGCAAGATTCTGGTTGAAAAGTTCTTGTCGGGACATGACTTTCGCTTGCTGGTGGTGGGTGACAAACTGGTGGCGGCCGCCCGCCGCGATGCGCCCCATGTCGTCGGTGATGGCACCTTGAGCGTTCGCGAATTGGTGCATCGTGTCAACAGCGACCCGCGCCGTGGCTCCGGCCACGCCACGTCGCTGACCAAAATCCGCTTTGACGATATTGCCCTGGCTTGCCTGGCCGGGCAGGGCCTGGAGACAGACTCAGTGCCCGCCAATGGCCAGCGCGTTTTGTTGCGGCGCAATGCCAACCTGTCAACGGGTGGCAGCGCCACCGATGTCACCGATGATGTCCACCCCGAAGTGGCCGCCCGTGCCGTGGCGGCCGCCCAAATGATTGGGCTGGACATTTGTGGCGTTGACATGATGACCGACAGCATTCACCACACGCTTGAAGAAAGGGGTGGCGGCGTGGTTGAAGTCAACGCCGCACCCGGTCTGCGCATGCATGTGTCGCCATCATTTGGCAAGGGTCGCCCTGTGGGTGAGGCGGTGATCAACCACATGTTTGGCGAACGTGGCAATGGCCGCATTCCCGTGGTGGCCGTGACAGGCACCAACGGCAAGACCACTACGGTGCGCCTGATTTCCCATCTGTTGACGCAAAGCGGACTGCGCGTGGGCATGACCAGTACCGATGGTGTTTTTGTGGCCGGTCAACGCATCGACACCGGTGATTGCAGCGGCCCCAAAAGCGCACGCAATGTGCTGGGCCACCCGGACGTGGACGCCGCCGTGCTTGAAACGGCGCGTGGTGGCATGTTGCGCGAGGGGTTGGCGTTTGACCGCTGTGATGTGGCGGTGGTGACCAACGTGGGCAGTGGCGATCATCTGGGCCTGAACTACATCACCACGGTGGAAGATCTAGCAGTGCTCAAGCGGGTGATCGTGCAGAACATTGCCGCCCACGGCGTGGCTGTGCTTAACGCTGCCGACCCCATCGTCGCCGGCATGGCCAGACACTGCACCGGCTCGGTCACCTTCTTTGCGGCCGACCGGAACCATCCCGTCATGACCACGCATCTGTTGCAAGGAAGCCGGGGCATTTACGTTGAGGATGCTTGCCTGGTGGCGGTTCAGGGCGACGTCCAACACAAGCTGGCTTTGTCAGAGGTGCCGATCACCCGCGATGGCACCATTGGTTTTCAGGTGGAAAACGTCATGGCGGCAGTAGCTGCTGTGTGGGGCCTGGGTCTGGAATGGGAGGTGATTGCAACCGGGCTGGCCAGTTTTGAGAACGACAATGACAATGCCCTGGGCCGCTTCAACCTGTTTGACTACCGGGGTGCCACCGTCATTGCGGACTATGGCCACAACCCAGATGCGATGCTGGCACTGGTGCAAGCGGTGCAAGCCATGCCGGCCAAGCGCCGCTCGGTGGTGATCAGCGGCGCGGGTGACCGGCGCGATGACGACATCCGCCAGCAGACGCAAATCCTGGGTCAGGCCTTTGATGACGTGGTGCTGTATCAGGACCAGTGCCAGCGTGGCCGCTCTGACGGCGAGGTGATTGCCCTGCTGCGTGAGGGCTTAAGCGGCAGCGCCCGCGCCCAGACCGTGCAGGAAATCACCGGTGAGTTCTTGGCGATTGATACCGCGATGGACAAGCTGGGCGAGGGCGATTTGTGCCTGATCCTGGTGGATCAGGTGGAAGAGGCACTGGCACACATTCGCGCCAAAGCATCAAAGCTATAGCTACCCGCCCTTGCCAGTCAAGGGATGGCAGCCATTTCGACCATGGGCTGCCCCAGATGCTTCAGCACGTCACGCACCATCTGAACGCGGTCTTTGGCCTCTGGCAGGGCGCGCTCAATGCGCAGTTTTTCGTTACCCGCCAGCTTGATGTGCTTGTTTTTTTGGATCAGCTGGACGATCTTCATCGCATCAATCGGCGGATCTTTCTTGAAGGTGATGGTGATCACACCCGGCGCGGCATCGACCTTGGTCACCCCATAAGGCTGGCTTAGCACGCGCAAGCGGTGCACGTCGATCAGGGTTTGCACCTGCGGCGGCAGTTTGCCAAAGCGGTCAATGATTTCTTCCAGCAGGGCGTCGATCTGGTTCGTGGTCTTGGCGGTGGCGAGCTTCTTGTAGAACGACAGGCGCAGATGCACATCGCCACAGAAGTCATCGGGTAGCAGCGCCGGGGCGTGTAAATTGATGTCGGTGGCCACGTTCATGGGGCTCAGCAGATCAGGCTCAATACCGGCTTTGAGGCAGCGCACCGCCTCGCTCAGCATCTCGTTGTAAAGCTGAAAACCCACTTCAAGCATGTTGCCACTCTGGTTTTCGCCCAGCACCTCACCGGCACCGCGAATCTCCAGGTCGTGCATCGCCAAATAGAAACCACTGCCCAGTTCTTCCATCGCCTGAATCGCATCGAGCCGCATGGTGGCCTGTTTGGTCAGGCCTTCCAGGTCCGGCACCATCAGATAGGCGTAGGCCTGGTGGTGGCTGCGACCCACCCGGCCGCGCAACTGGTGCAGTTGCGCCAGGCCAAACTTGTCGGCGCGGCTCATGACGATGGTGTTGGCTGTGGGCACGTCAATGCCGGTCTCGATGATGGTGGAGCAGAGCAGTAGGTTGTAGCGCTGGGCCACAAAGTCGCGCATCACGGCTTCCAGCTGGCGCTCGGGCATCTGGCCGTGGGCGACGGCAATGCGGGCTTCGGGCAGCAGTTCTTCCAGCTTGGCGCGGCGGTTTTCAATGGTTTCCACCTCGTTGTGCAAGAAGTAAACTTGGCCACCACGTTTGAGTTCGCGCAGCACGGCCTCACGGATCACGCCGTTGCCCTCGGTGCGCACAAAGGTCTTGATGGCCAGGCGGCGTTGCGGCGCGGTGGCAATCACGCTCAGGTCTCGCAGACCTTCCAGCGCCATGCCCAGCGTGCGCGGGATCGGTGTGGCAGTGAGGGTGAGCACATCCACTTCGGCGCGCAGGGCCTTCATTTGCTCTTTGTGACGCACACCAAAGCGGTGTTCCTCGTCGATGATCAGCAGGCCTAAGTCTTTGAAATGGGTCGATTCGCTCAACAGCTTGTGGGTGCCAACCACGATGTCGATGGTGCCATCGGCCACCCCTTTGAGTGCGGCGGTGATCTCTTTGCCGGAGCGAAAGCGGCTCATCTCGGCCACTTTCACCGGCCATTTGGCAAAACGGTCCACCAGCGTCTGGTAGTGCTGCTCGGCCAGCAATGTGGTGGGTGCCAGAAACGCCACCTGTTTGCCACCGGTAATGGCAATGAAGGCGGCGCGTAAAGCCACTTCAGTTTTGCCAAAACCCACGTCGCCGCAGACCAGCCGGTCCATCGGGCGCGGGCTGATCATGTCCTGGATCACGGCGTGAATGGCCGCTTTCTGGTCGGCGGTTTCTTCAAAACCAAAGTCGTTGGCGAAGGTTTCGTAATCGTTGGGCGAGTACCTGAACGCATGGCCTTCGCGTGCGGCGCGGCGGGCGTAAATATTCAAAAGCTCGGCGGCGCTGTCGCGCACCTGCTCGGCGGCTTTGCGTTTGGCCTTGTCCCACTGGCCGCTGCCGAGCTTGTGTAGCGGTGCTTCATCAGGACTGACGCCGGTGTAACGGCTGATCAGTTGCAACTGGCTCACCGGCACATACAGCACCGCCTTGTCGGCATATTCCAGATGAAGAAACTCTTGTATCTCTTTATCACCATTGGGTAATTTGTTACCCAGATCCAGGTTGATCAAACCCCGGTAGCGGCCAATGCCGTGGGCGCTGTGCACCACCGGGTCGCCGACTTTCAGTTCACTCAGGTCCTTGATCAGCGCTTCGACATCGCTGACCTGCTCCTGCTTTTTGCGCCGGCGGGTGGTCGGGCTGGCAGCAAACAGCTCGGTTTCAGTGACGAAATCGACACCCGACTCCAGCCAACTGAAGCCGGTAGCCAGGCTGGAAGTCGCTATGCCGATCTTCTCCTCACTGGTCAAAAACTCTTGCAACGAGTCAAACGACGGTGGGTCGAATTGGCTGGAATGCAAAAAGTCCAGCAAGCTGGCGCGCCGACCGTCGCTTTCAGCCAGCACCAACACCCGTTGCTGGGTGTTGGTAATGTGGCGCTTCAGGCTGGCCAGCGGGTCGTCGGCACCGCGAATGACGGTGATGGGGGGTAGAGCGTCGAATTCGGCGTAGGCCGAGGGCTGCTCTGCGGCAAACAACTGGCTCTGTTTGTCGGCATCATCTGCGGCAGCAGGCGCGGTCGCTGACCGCAGCGCCAACTGCGCATGCTGATTCACCCGCGCATAAAACTGCTCGGCACTCAAAAACAGCGCGTCCGGCGGTAACACTGGGCGCTCGGGGTCACCCTGCACCAGCCGGTAGCGCTCACGCGTGTCCTGCCAGAAGTGGGCAAACGCGGGTTCCAGGTTGCCGTGTAGCACCACCGTGGCGGCATCGCCTAGGTAGTCAAAGACGGTTGCCGTTTCCTCAAAAAACAGCGGCAGGTAATACTCGATGCCTGCCGTGGCCACGCCGTTGCCCATGTCCTTGTAGATGCGGCTGCGGGTCGGGTCGCCTTCCAGCAGCTCACGCCAGCGGTTTCTGAAGCGCGCGCGCGCGTCGTCGTCCATCGGGAATTCGCGCCCCGGCAGCAGCCGCACTTCGGGCACCGGGTACAGGCTGCGCTGGCTGTCGGGATCGAACGTGCGGATGCTGTCGATCTCGTCGTCAAACAAATCGACGCGGTACGGCACCGGCGAACCCATCGGGAACAGGTCAATTAGCCCGCCACGCACCGCATATTCACCCGGGCTGACCACCTGCGTCACATGGCTGTAACTCGCCAGAGTGAGTTGGGCCTTGAGTTTGGATTCGTTGAGCTTCTGCTTGACCTTGAAGTGAAAGGTGGTTCCTGCCAGAAAACTCGGCGGGGCCAATCGGTACAACGCGGTGGTGGCGGGTACCACCACCACATCGGCCCCGGTGTCTTTGTCGTGCTGGCTGATGCGCCACAGCGTGGCCAGGCGTTCGCTGATCAGGTCCTGATGCGGCGAAAAAGTGTCGTAGGGCAGCGTTTCCCAGTCTGGAAATAACACGCAGCGCAGGTCAGGGACAAAAAATGCCATTTCATCGATCAGCCGCTGGGCATCGGGCGCGTCGGCCGTGATGATGGCGGTGACTTTGCCAGCGTGTTTGTCCCGCAGCGCCAGCTTGGCCAGCAACAGCGCATCGGCCGAGCCGACCGGGCGGGGCAGGGTGTAGCGCTTGCCGGGAGTGAGTTTGGGTAAGTCCATGGGGGCAGCCGGTGGTGAGCAATGTGAAATGGTCGAGGCAAAAACGCCAATACCCTGCGCAAGAGGTGGCAGGGTGTATTGCCGTCGATTCTAGAATGCAGCCCACACCATGACAGAACTCGACGACATCACCCTTAAACCCAGTGCAACACCCCGTTGCTGGGCCCTCATTCCATGCGCTGGCACCGGTTCACGCGCTGGTGCCGCAGGCCCCAAGCAATACCACATGCTGGTTGGCAAACCCATGGTGATGCACACGCTGGCGGCCTTTGCCGAGGTGCCGCGCATTGACCAGACCCTGGTGGTGGTGTCGCCTGAGGACACTTTTTTTCAGACGCCGCAAACCGCCAATGCTTCATGTTTGATAGCTGCTTGCGGGGGTTCCACGAGGGCTACAAGCGTATTTAATGGTTTAAGTGCCTTGCTGGCCGAGGGCGCAGTCGCGCATGACTGGGTGCTGGTACATGACGCCGCGCGTTGCCTGATCACGCCTGAGCAGATCAACCAGTTGCTCGATGCCTGTCTGGCCGATGAGGTGGGTGGCCTGCTGGCCCTGCCATTGCCAGACACGCTCAAAGCGGCGCAGGCGGGCCGGGTGGCCGCCACCTTGCCACGGGCCGACAAATGGCTGGCCCAAACACCGCAGATGTTTCGCATCGGTAGCCTGCTCGAAGCCTTGGAACTGGCGGGTGATGCGGTCACCGATGAATCCAGCGCCATTGAGGCCATGGGGCTGTCGCCCAAACTGGTGCCCGGCAGTGGGCAGAACTTCAAGGTGACCTACCCGGAAGATTTTGAGCTGGCGCAGGCAGTGCTGGTGTTGCGGGGGCGCGCTTCCAACGGATAGGTGCTGAGGCTCGTCTTGCCTTGTAGCGAGTGTCGTTGCGGACATGATCGGCGAAGCATAACTTCCACTTCTCGTACGCAGTTGGCACACCCCGGCGCAGCAGCCGATGGGGGCATCCCCCTCATACTGGGGTACCAGAAATCGGGGGCTACCCCCACCGACTGCTTCGCCGATAGCGTTGACGGATAGGCGGTGATGTTGAATACCGGAGCCTGGGCCCGGAACCCGCGTCTGGCTTTTCAACCGCTGGTGGTTCACCAAAACCCATCGGTTTTGCGCAAGCGCTAGCGAGGAAGTCCCTCTGGGCAGCTGACGATTTCTGGTACTCCAGTATGAGGAAGCTGCCCAGAGGGACTGCCTTGTGGGTAGTACTACAAGCGTTAAGTCGAAGGTGTCGCCTTGGCCGGGGCTGCAAAAGATGCGAACAACCCCCGCAACGCACTGTCTGCCTCGTCCAGACTATCCGCCGCAATCAGCACCTGCTGAATCTGTGCCGGTGACAGCCGCCGCGCCGGGTAATCCGCTACCAAACGCTCGATACGTTCCACCGCCTCTGGATAAAAGCGTAGCAACAAACCCTGCAACTGCGAGGGCGTAGCGTTGCCCAGCTCCACTTCCAGATCAATTCGCCCAGGTCTGATCAGCGCCGCGTCCAGCAACTCACGGTGGTTGGTGGTCAGCACCACCACACGGCCTTCCTGCGCGCCCACGCCGTCAATGGCGTTGAGCAGGCCTGAAAAACTGATCTGTATTCGCGTGTCCTGCTTCTCGCGGGCGTTGAAAAACGCGTCAATGTCTTCGATCAGGATCAATGAGCGCGGCGGAGTGCGCTGTAGCAGATCGGCCATCACGTTGTCGGTGAGTTTGGGGTTGGTCAGCGACAGGGCGCACAGTTTCAGCCGCAATTCACCCGCCAGCGCAAACGCCACGCTGGTTTTGCCAGTGCCCGGGGGGCCAAAAAACAGGTAACCGCGCCGCCACGGGATGCCCATCTGCGCATACCACTCGCGCCGCGTGAAAAATTCGTGAATATCGTCGTGCAACAGCTTGGCCACGCCCGCATCCAGCACAACCGAGTCAAGACTGCGCCGGGGCTTGCTGTCGGCCATGCGCCACTCGTCGCCAAATCGGTCCACGGTGTACAGCGTCAGGCGGTTGGCGCGGCTCTCACCGGCATGGCGCGCCACGCCTTCGAGCAACTCCTCCATCAGCTTGCGACTGGCAAACAGCGCACCCAGGTGAATGGTCTCGACCACCTGCAGGTTCATGGCAATCTCGCGCTGCATCCACATCAGCCGCCGCTTGAACCAGAACAGGTGAAACCCCGGCGACGGGCTGTAGCGCAGGCGCGGTGTGTCGTCTGGCT
>CAIVHU010000127.1 GCA_903905735.1 uncultured beta proteobacterium | reverse complement strand
CGGCTACCTTGGCCGAGCCAATGATCCCCCGCCTAGTCATCAGCTGATGTGGCAGGGCTATGCTTGTTTGCAAATGATGTGCGCCGGATTCGTGCTTGGCGCAGCACGATCTGGATGAAAATAGTTGTGGGTAAAGGGCAGCTCTAGCCCTTTATTTATAAGCGCAGGTAGCTACTTATAACATAGCAAATAGGAGTGAACCCACCATGAACCCCCATCGTTTGATCACCGTCTTGCTGGTCTCGGGTTTCGCGTGGAGCCTGTCCGGCTGTGCATCGCCATCTCGCGCCTGGTACGAAGGCATGCAGATCAGCGCGCAAAACAATTGCGACAAACTGCCGCCCGGCGCACGCGAAGACTGCCTGTCGAAATTGAACAAGACAACTTACGACACTTACGAGAAGGAACGCACAGCGCCACGTTGAGCGGCCTTGGCTGAGCTTGTCGGCAAGTTATCATGACGCTGCCGTGGAAGGCAGCCGGTGACAGGCTGATGCCCTCCTTGTTTACAGCCCAGACATCTCCCCACCCGTGCGCCTCAACTCCATCAAGTTATCCGGCTTCAAGTCGTTTGCCGAGCCGACCAACTTTTTGTTGCCCGGCCAGTTGGTTGGCGTGGTCGGCCCCAACGGCTGCGGCAAATCCAACATCATGGACGCGGTGCGCTGGGTTCTGGGCGAGTCCAAAGCGTCAGAGCTGCGTGGTGAGTCCATGCAGGACGTGATTTTCAATGGCACCAACACCCGCAAGCCCGCCAGCCGCGCCAGCGTCGAGCTGGTTTTTGACAACGACGACCACCGCGCCGGTGGCCAGTGGAGCCAGTTTGCCGAGATCGCCGTCAAGCGCGTGCTGACCCGCGACGGCACCAGCAGCTACTACATCAACAACCAGGCTGTGCGCCGACGCGACGTGCAGGACGTGTTTCTGGGCACCGGCCTGGGACCGCGCGCCTACGCCATCATTGGCCAAGGCACCATCAGCCGCATCATCGAGAGCCGTCCGGAAGAGCTGCGCCTGTTTTTGGAGGAAGCCGCCGGTGTCTCCAAATACAAGGAACGCCGCCGCGAAACCGAAAACCGCCTGTCCGACACCCGCGAAAACCTGACCCGCGTCGAAGACATTCTGCGCGAACTCAACGCCAACCTGGAAAGGCTTGAAAAGCAGGCTGAGGTGGCGCAAAAGTACAACACCCTCTCGAACGCCTCGTCGCTCAAGCAGCACCAGCTCTGGTTTTTGAAGCGCGCCGAGTCTGAAGTGGATCAAACCCGCGTCAAGATGGAGGCGCTGGAAGCCGTCAACGCGCTCGAATCCCGCGTGGCTGACCTGCGCCACATCGAGGCCGAGTTGGAATCCGTGCGCCAGGCCCACTACGCCGCCGGTGACCAGGTGAACCATGCGCAAGGCAAGTTGTACGAAGCCAGCACCGAAGTCGGCCGCCTGGAAGCCGAAATCCGCTTTGTGGTTGAAGGCCGTCAGCGGGTCGAGCAGCGCCTGATCACCCTGCAAGAGCAGGCGACCCAGTGGGCCACGCGCAGCGACGACGCCCACACCGAGCTCGACAATCTGTCCGAGCTGGAGCTGGTGGGCGAAGAGAAGAGCGAACTGCTCGCCGCTCAGGTGGAAGATCAGGCCCAGCAATTGCCCGAACTTGAAGAGGCCCTGCGCGTCGCGCAACGCGCTGCCAATGAGCAGCGCGCCAGCGTGGCGCAGGTGCAGCAACAGATCGGCGTACTGGCCGCCGAACAGCGCGGTATTGAAGAGCAATCGCGCCAGTTAGGTACCCGTCGCCAACGCCTGCAGCAAGACCGCCACGCGCTGGCTGCCCCTGATGAATCACGCTTGGCCAGCCAGCAACATCAGCTCCAGCAAGCCCAGGAGACGGCCGAAGAAGCCCAAGCGCGCCTGACCGAGCTGCAAAACAGCGCGCCGGAGCTTGACGACAAACGCCGTGCGCAGCAGCAGGGAGTGAACGCCGAATCGGCCCGCCTGGCCGACCTGTCCGCCCGGCTGGAAGCGCTCAAAGCTCTGCAGGAGCGTCTCAAGACTGACGGCAAGCTGCAGCCCTGGCTGCAAAAACACGGGTTGGACCATTTGCAAGGACTGTGGAGCCGCCTTCACATTGAGCCTGGCTGGGAAAACGCGCTGGAAGGCGCGCTGCGCGAGCGCCTGGGTGCGCTGGAAGTCAGCCACCTCGAGATGGTGCGCGCCTTTGCACAGGATGCGCCACCGGCCAAGCTGGCCTTTTACAGCCCGCCGCAGGCCGGAACGTCGGGCAGCGCCTCTGATTTGCCACGTCTGGCGGATTTGCTGCGCCTGCACGATGCCAGCCAGAAAGCCGTGCTCGACGACTGGCTGCAAGGCTGCTATACCGCCGCCAGCCTGGAAGACGCACTGGCCAGTCGGGCCCGGTTGCAGCCGGGCGAACTAATTTTTGTGCAGGCTGGCCATGTGGTTGGCCACCACAGTGTGAGTTTTTACGCACCGGATTCCGAGCAGGCCGGCCTGCTGGCACGCGCGCAGGAGATTGAAAACCTCGTCAAACAGTTGCGTGCCCAGGTGCTGATCACCGATGAGTCACGCGCCACCTTGGTGCGGGCCGAAGCCGCCTATGCGGATATGTCGCAGCGGCTGGTCACGGTGCGCCGCGAAGCCACCGAAGCGCAGGCCAGTGCCCATGCCTTGCAGGTGGAAACCTTGCGCCTGACGCAGGTGGCGGAGCAGGCGCGCCAGCGCGGCACGCAGATTGCCCAGGATCTGGCAGAGGTGGAGGCCCAACTGGATGACCTGCAGGAGCGCCGTGTCACCGCGGAAGCGCGGTTTGAAGAGCTTGATATGCAGCTGGCTGACACGCAGGAGCGCCACTCCCAGCTCGACGACGGTGTCATCAGCGCCGAGCGCAAGCTCAGCGAATGCCGCGAACAGCAGCGCAGTCTTGAGCGCCAAATGCAGGAAGCCACCTTTACCATGCGTAGCCTGGGTGCGCGCCGTGCAGAGTTGTCTCGTGCTATCGAAACAGCAGTGCAACAGGAATACTCCGTAAGGGCTGAGGCCCAAAGAGCCCATGAGGAATTGCTGCGCCAGAACGACGCCGCCGCGCAGGGTGGCCTGCAGCAGGCGCTGGCGGTGAAGCTCGAGCGTGAAAAACACCTGGGTGCGCAGCGCAGCCAGTACGACGATTTGACCGCCAAATTGCGTGCCAGCGACGAGCGCCGCCTGCAACTGGAGCGCGCTTTGGACCCCTTGCGTGCGCGCATCACCGAATTCCAGCTCAAGGAACAGGCGGCTCGGCTCGGCTTTGAGCAATACACCCAGTTGCTGGCAGACGCGCAGACCGACCTGGTGGCGCTGGCCGCGTCGGTCGCCGACGGTCCGGTTCGCCTGCCCGGCCTGCAGCCCGAGATTGACCGGCTCAACCGCGAGATTGCCGCCCTGGGTGCGGTGAACCTGGCGGCGCTTGATGAGTTGGCCGTCGCGCGTGAACGCAAGCAGTTTCTCGATGCCCAAAGCGCTGACCTGAACGAAGCCATGGCTACCCTGGAAGACGCTATCAAGAAGATCGACGGCGAAACCCGCGAACTGCTCTCGGGCACCTTCAACACCGTCAACGAGCACTTTGGCAAGATGTTCCCCGAGCTGTTTGGCGGCGGCAATGCGCGCCTGGTCATCACCGGCGACGAAATTCTGGACTCGGGCGTGCAGGTCATTGCCCAGCCGCCGGGCAAGAAAAACCAGAGCATTGCGCTGCTCTCGGGTGGCGAAAAGGCGCTGACGGCGATTGCACTGGTGTTTGCCATCTTCCAGCTCAACCCGGCACCGTTTTGCCTGCTCGATGAGGTGGATGCGCCGCTGGACGATGCCAATACCGAGCGTTATTCCAGGCTGGTCAGCAGCATGAGCAAAGAGACACAGTTCCTGTTCATCAGCCACAACAAGATCGCCATGGAAATGGCGCAGCAACTCATAGGTGTCACCATGCAAGAGCAAGGCGTCTCGCGCATCGTGGCGGTGGACATGGATATGGCCTTGAATATGGCCGATCAGGGGGAATGACGATGAGCCAGTTACAACTGGGTTTGGGCGCTTTGGGCGGCGTGGTGCTGCTGGGCATGCTGGCGTATTACCTGTGGCTGGCTGGCAAAAACCGGCCACGCCAGCCTCAAGCCATGCCCGCTGGTACATCAGAGCCATTTGGCAGCGAGCCCACGCTGGATCTCGAAGCGCTGGACGGCGCATCGGAAGACGACCCCGGGTTTTCCATTCCCGTGCCTGAGAAAAAGCCGGGTCTGGACGCGTTGATCGACGTGATTGCCCCGATAGCGCTGGAAGCACCGATATCCGGTGACGCGGTGCTGGCGGCTTTGCCGCCGACCCGCCGGGTTGGCAGCAAGCCGTTTGCCGTGGAAGGCATGAACACTGACACCAAGCGCTGGGAATCGCCGCAGCCTGGCCAGCGCTACAGTCAGCTGCAGGCTGGTCTGCAGTTGGCCAACCGCGCCGGTGCACTTAACGACATCGAATTTTCAGAATTTGTCATGAAGGCGCAGAATTTTTGCGATGTCATGAATGGCACGCCCGACTTCCCCGACATGCGCCGTGAAGTGGCGCGCGCGCGTGAGCTGGACCAGTTTGCCAGCGACCACGACGCGCAGATCGGTTTTGTGCTGCGCGCCCGTCGCTCGGCCTGGAGCCCCAGCTATGTGCAGCAAATGGCTGCCCGGCTGGGCTTTGTACCCGGTTCGATAGCAGGACGCATGGTGCTGCCGGGTGCAACCGGCCCAGTGCCGGTGCTGAGCCTGGCCTTTGACACCCAGGCCGCGCTGGCAGACGACCTGTCGCAATCGGCGTTGCGTGAGCTCAATCTGGCGCTGGACGTGCCGCAGGTGGAGCGCGCTGAGCAGGCTTTTACCCGCATGTGCGAGGCCGCGCAGGCGCTGGCCAAAGAGATGGACGGCATCGTCACCGACGATGCGGGTGTGCCGTTGCCTCCCGAGGCGTTGGCGGTGATTGCTGGCGAGCTGGAGCAACTCTACAACACGCTGGACCAGCGTGAGCTCAGTGCGGGCTCGGTGCTGGCGCGGCGGCTGTTTTCCTGATTGCCTGCCATGCACACGCCGGACCTGTTTGCCCCGCTGCCGGACGATGCCGCACGCCTGGCCGAGTTGCGCCAGACCCTGCACGAACATGCCCACCGCTACTATGTGGAGGATGCGCCAACCATCCCCGACGCGGAGTACGACCGCTTGTTCAAGGAACTGCAGGCGCTCGAAGCCGCTCACCCCGAGTGGCTCACGCCCGATTCACCGACCCAGCGGGTCGGTGGCAACGCGCTGGACCAGTTTGCTCCAGTCCGCCACGCGGTGCCCATGCTAAGCATCCGCACCGAGACCGACACCACGGCCAGCGGGGCCGAAAATTTTGATGCCCGCATCCGCCGTGAGCTGGGCCTGACCGAAGCCGACCCGCCGGTGCAGTACGTGGCCGAACCCAAGTTTGACGGCCTGGCCATGAGCCTGCGCTACGAGCAAGGTGTGCTGGTGCAAGCCGCCACGCGTGGCGATGGTGAAACCGGTGAAGACGTGACGCAAAACATCCGCACCATCGGCCAGATTCCGTTGCGCTTGCCAAAAGATGCCCCGGTGGTGCTGGAAGTGCGCGGAGAGGTCTACATGCGCCGGGACGATTTTGAGACCCTGAACGAGCGCCAGCGCCAGAAAATCGCCGCCGGTGCCAAACGCGAAAAAACCTTCGTCAACCCGCGCAACGCTGCTGCTGGTGCCGTGCGCCAGCTTGATCCGGCCATTGCCGCCCAGCGGCCCCTGAGCTTTTTTGCCTACGGCCTGGGCGAGGTCACCCCGCCTGAGGCGGGTGGCCCAAGTTTCGAGACGCACTTTGACCTGCTACAGACATTGAAATCTTGGGGTTTTCCGGTCTCAGACCTTGTCAAAAAAGGGCAGGGTGCTTCTGATTTGATAGCGTATTACGAATCCATCGGGGCCCAGCGTGACAGCTTGGGTTTTGACATTGACGGCGTCGTCTACAAGGTCAACAGCCTGGCGCTGCAACGCCAACTGGGTTTTGTCACCCGCGAGCCGCGCTGGGCGGTGGCACACAAGTTCCCGGCGCAGGAGATGCTCACCACCGTGCTGGCGATTGATGTGCAGGTTGGTCGCACTGGCAAACTCACACCGGTGGCCAAACTGGCCCCGGTGTTCGTTGGCGGCGTCACCGTCACCAACGCCACTCTGCACAACGAAGACGAGGCGCGCCGCAAGGATGTGCGCGTGGGCGACAGGGTGATCGTGCGCCGCGCGGGCGATGTGATCCCCGAGGTGGTCTCGGTCCTGCTGGACAAGCGGGTTGGGGAGCCAGAGCCTTTCACCATGCCCAAAACCTGCCCGGTGTGCGGCAGCGCGGCGGTGCGCGAGGAGGGCGAGGCCGACCACCGCTGCACCGGTGGGCTGTTTTGCAGCGCGCAGCGCAAGCAGGCGATATTGCACTTTGCCCAGCGCCGCGCTGTGGAAGTGGAAGGCCTGGGTGACAAACTGGTCGATCAATTGGTGGACCGCGATGTGGTGCGCACCTTGCCCGATTTGTACCGCCTGGGCTGGCGCGCACAGGCCGAAGTGCTGGCGATCAGTCAGGAACAACTGGCAACAGAGCTGGATGCTGCCAAGCGGCAAGAGCTGGCCTTGTCGACCCTGGCTGAGATGGACCGTATGGCGGTTCTATCCGCACAGAATCTGCTCGATGCACTACAGAAATCAAAGCTGACGACCTTGCCACGCTTTCTGTTTGGTCTGGGCATCCGTCATGTGGGCGAAGCCACCGCCAAGGAGCTGGCGCGGCATTTTGGCAAGCTCGATGCCATCATGGACGCCTCTGAAGAACAGTTGCTGGAAGTGGCTGATGTGGGCCCGATCGTCGCCCAAAGCATCCGCGCCTTTTTCGAGCAGCCACACAACCGCGAGGTGGTGGAGCATTTGCGTGCCTGTGGTCTGACCTGGCCCGAAGGCGAGCCCGCCGAGCGCGCTCCCACGCACTTGAGTGGCAAGACCTTTGTGCTCACCGGCACCTTGCCCACGATGGGCCGCGACGAGGCCAAGGCGCTGATTGAGGCCGCTGGCGGCAAAGTAGCCGGCTCAGTGAGCAAGAAAACCAGCTATGTGGTTGCCGGGGCCGAGGCGGGCAGCAAGCTCGGAAAAGCGCTGGAGCTGGGTGTGCCAGTGCTCGATGAAGCGGGCCTGCAAGCCTTGTTGCAAGGAGTAGCCGAATGAGCGTCAGGAATATTTTGAAGATGGGCGACCCGCGTCTGCTGCGCATGGCCCAGCATGTCACGCAGTTTGACACCGACGACCTGCATCTGCTGATCACCGATCTGCTTGACACCATGCACGCGGCCGATGGGGCCGGGCTGGCTGCGCCGCAGATCGGGGTGGATCTGCAGGTGGTGATTTTTGGCTCGGGCCAGATTAACCCGCGTTATCCGGACGCGCCCATCGTGCCGCGCACCGTGCTCATCAATCCGACCATCACACCATTGCCACCGGCAGTCAATGGCACCGCCAGTGACGGGCAGGCCGCCTTGGTGCCCCGGCTGGTGGAAGACTGGGAAGGCTGTCTGTCCGTGCCCGGTCTGCGCGGCAAGGTGCCGCGTTTTGCGCGCATCCGCTACACCGGGTTTGACCAGTTTGGCGACCCAATTGACCGCACGGTGGAAGGCTTTCATGCGCGCGTGGTGCAGCATGAGTGTGATCACCTGATCGGCAAGCTATACCCGATGCGGGTGGCCGATTTCACCCAGTTTGGCTTCAATGAAGTGCTTTTTCCCGGTCTGGACGCGTCCGATCGCTGACCCAAACCGCGGTGACCTTCATGCCCGGTTGGATACGACCTGTTGCGTGTTAAGAAAGCGATAAGCCGGGTCGTTTATGCTTCAGGGTATTCCCTAATGTCATTATCATGAAAACTTCAACTTCTTCCCGATACGGCTCCGTCACACAAATCTTTCACTGGCTCACCGCTGTGCTGGTGCTGGCCGCGTTCATTTTGGGCCCGGGTGGGTCCGAATTGCGGGTGTATCTGCCCGCCCGCGATTTTGAGCGGCAAATGCACGAGACCCTTGGGCTGCTCGTTTTTGCGCTGACCTTCCTGCGCGTGTTGTGGCGCGTGATGGACAAGCAGCCGGCACCCGTGGAGATGCCGCCATGGATGCACCTGATGTCCAAGGCCGCGCATGGCGGTTTGTACCTGTTGCTGCTGGCAGTGCCGGTCAGTGCCATCGTTGGTGCCTGGCTGCAGGGGCATCCTTTGACGCTGCTGGCGGGTATCGAGATTGCACCGAAGCTCGCCATGTCGCACGACCTGGGCAACACGATTGCAGAGATCCATGGCTGGCTGGGTGACCTGATTTTGTGGGGGGCTGGCTTGCATGCCGTGGCCGCGATTTACCACCATCTGTTTCTCAAAGACGGTGTATTGGTGTCGATGCTACCGCGCTGGGCATCGTCGATGCTTCCTGATATCGCTACACATTAAATAGCTACCAGCCCTTTGATCATAAGGGCCAGAGGCAAATATTGCTTATAAAAATCAGGCCAGTGCGTCGAGCAGCTCGGTCTCGATTTCAATCTGGGCGCGGTTGTGCTGCAACTCTGCACCCTGAATCAAGAAGGTGTCTTCCACCCGCTCGCCCAAGGTGTTGATCTTGGCCAGATTCAGATCGACCTTGTGCCGCGCCAGCACCAGTGCCACCGAATACAGCAGCCCGGCACGGTCGCTGCACGAAATATTGAGCAGCCAGCGTTGTGCTTTTTCGTCCGGTTTGAGGCTGACACGTGGTGTGATCGGAAAGCTCTTGACGCGGCGCGATACCCGGCCGCGGCTGGGCGCGGGCAGCGGTGCCGCCGTGTTGATGATCTGGCTGAGTTCTGACTCGATCATGTTGACCAGTTCTCGGTAGTGATCGGGCATGTGCGAGGCCACCACCTGAAAAGTGTCCAGCGCGTAGCCGTTTTGCGTGGTGTGGATGCGTGCATCCTGAATGCTGAAAGCGCTCTGGTCAAAAAAGCCGCAGATGCGCGCAAACAGGTCTTGTTGGTCGGGTGTGTACACCATCACCTGCAGGCCTTCGCCCACGGGCGAGGGTCGGGCGCGAACAATCGGCGCCTTGCCGCCCAGACGGCGCGACAGCATGCGTGCGTGCCAGGCGATCTCCACCGCGTCATGACGCATGAAATAGCCCACATCCAGCGTCGCCCACAGCGCCTTGTGTGACTCGAAAGGCTGCGCCAACAGGGCCAGCTCGATCAGGGCATCGCGCTGGCGCTCCTGCACTTCGGCGTGCAGGTCGGGCGCGTGGCCGCCCAGCACGCGCGAGGTGGCGCGATACAGGTCTTCGAGCAGCTTGCCTTTCCAGGCGTTCCAGACCTTGGGGCTGGTGCCGCGGATATCGGCCACAGTGAAGAGGTAGAGCGCAGTCAACGCGCGCTCGCTGCCCACGTATTTGGCAAAGTTCGCGATCACATCGGGGTCGCCAAGGTCGGACTTTTGCGCGATGCGGCTCATGGTGAGGTGTTCGCGCACCAGAAACTCGATCAGTTCGGCATCTTCGCCTCCGATGTCGTGCAACTTGCAAAAGCGCCGCACCTCCAGCGCACCGAGCTTGGAGTGATCGCCGCCACGACCTTTGGCGATGTCATGGAACAGCGCCGCCACGAGCAAGATCCAGGGCTTGTCCCAGCCGCTGGCCAGTTGCGAGCAAAAGGGGTACTCGTGGGCGTGTTCGACGATGAAGAAGCGTCGCACGTTGCGCACCACCATCAGGATGTGCTGGTCAACCGTGTAAACGTGAAACAGGTCGTGCTGCATCTGCCCGACGATGCCGCGAAACACCCACAGATAGCGCCCCAGCACCGAGGTCTGGTTCATCAGCCGCAGCGCGTGTGTCAAGCCACCGGGATGCATCATGATCTGGCGGAAAGTGTCCCGGTTCACCGGATCGTGGCGGAAGACGGTGCCCATCAGATCGCGGGCGTTGTACAGCGCCCGCAGCGTGCGTGCCGAAAGACCTTTGAGCCCAAAATGCGACTGGTAGACCAGAAAGGTCTGCAGAATAGTTTGCGGCTTGCGACGGTACAGGTCGTCGCTGACCACTTCGATCATGCCGGCCTTGTCCAGAAAGTCCTCGTTTAGCGGCTTCAAGGGGCGTAGCGTGTGGGTCAGCGGGTCGAAGCGCTCTTCAATATTGAGCAGCAGAATCTGGGTCAGCTGGGTCACCGCCTTGGCGGCCCAGTAGTAGTGGCGCATCAGCTTTTCGCTGGGGCGCACAAAGGCGCGCTGGTCGACGTGGACCTCGGGTGCCTTGTAACCAAAGGAATGCGCCACACTGGTTTGCAGGTCAAACACCAGTCGGTCTTCGCGCCGGCCCGACAAAAGGTGCAGCCGTGCACGAATCAGCCGCAGCAGCGCTTCGTTGCGCTTGATTTGCCTGACCTCGAACGCTGTGGCCAGCCCGGCCTTGGCCAAGGCGCTCCAGTTGCTCCCAAAGCCGGCCGCTTTGGCCACCCACAAGATGGCCTGCAGGTCGCGCAGGCCGCCGGGGGATTCCTTGCAGTTGGGCTCCAGCGCGTAAGGCGTGTCCTCAAACTTGCTGTGGCGCTGATCCATCTCCAGCGTTTTGGCGACAAAGAAGTCGTGAGCGTCCAAGGCCTCGAAATAGGCGGTCTGAAATTGGGCGAACAGCTCTGTGCTGCCGGTGATCAGGCGCGACTCCAG
Source organism: uncultured beta proteobacterium (assembly GCA_903905735.1). Taxonomy (GTDB): domain Bacteria; phylum Pseudomonadota; class Gammaproteobacteria; order Burkholderiales; family Burkholderiaceae_C; genus Rhodoferax. Next base: position 36,276 of record CAIVHU010000127.1, on the reverse strand, counting down.
CAGCGCTGTTTGCACGGTCACGTCTTTGGCGGCTTCAGCCAGGCAGTCGCTCACCGAGCGAACGCTCGAGCCAATCTCCAGCCCCGCGTCCCAGCAACTGCCAATGAAGGTTTCAAGACGTGCCTTGAGCGTGGCATCGGATTCGGGCGAGCAGTTTTCGGGCAGTAGCACCAGCACATCCACGTCCGAGTGCGGAAAAAGTTCGCTTCGGCCAAACCCGCCCACCGCCAGCAAGGCCAGGTCCGGGGTCATGCCGGCCTGCTGCCAAAGGATCATCAGGTTGGTATCGGCCAGATTCGACAGATTGGTCAGCGCAGCGTTGACCCCACGCGTGGATGCCCCGCTGGTGGCCAGCGAGGTCAGCAGTTCGGCTTTGTCAGCGCGGTAACGGGCGCGCAGTTCGATGTGGTTGGTCATGGCAAGCCCGAAAGAGGACAAAGCAGATGGGATTCAGGCAGACGGCGTCACAAATGCCGGGATCGGCGGGCTATTGGCAGACAGGGTCAACACCTCATAACCGGTGGGTGTGACCAGCACGGTGTGCTCCCACTGCGCCGAGAGCGATCGGTCTTTGGTGACGATGGTCCAGCCATCGCCCATTTCCTTGATCTCGCGCCGGCCAATGTTGAGCATCGGCTCAATGGTGATGGTCATGCCGGCCTTGAGCTCGTCGAGCGTACCCGGGCGGCCATAGTGCAGCACCTGCGGGTCTTCATGAAACTTGCGGCCAATGCCGTGGCCGCAAAACTCGCGCACCACGCTCAGGCCCTGGCCCTCAGCAAAGACCTGGATGGCGTGGCCGATGTCGCCCAGGTAGGCACCTTCGCGCACCTTCATGATGCCTTTCCACATGGCGTCATAGGTCAGGTTGCACAGGCGGCGGGCTGCCACCGACACCTCGCCGACCATGTACATGCGGCTCGAATCCCCGTGCCAGCCGTCTTTGATGACGGTGACATCCACATTCACGATGTCGCCTTTTTTCAAAGGCTTGTCATTGGGGATGCCATGACACACCTGATGGTTGATCGAGGTGCAGATGGCTTTGGGATAGGGATTGTGGCCGCCAGGTGCGTAGTTCAGCGGGGCGGAGATGGCACCTTGCACCTGCGTGGTGTAGTTGTCGGCCAGGCGATCGAGCTCGTTGGTGGTTACGCCGGGTTTGACAAACGGGGCCAGGTAATCGAGCAGTTCGCCAGCCAGGCGGCCAGCCACGCGCATCCCGGCAATGTCTTCGGAATCTTTGATGGTGATAGTCATGGAGCCGGATTATCCCATTGGGACAGCGCCACGCTGGGGGTGGGGTTGACCCGGCTCGTGCTGCTTGCGTGGTGCCCGCCAGTGGGGCGCACTGATAAAATCGTCCGCTTCACGGCCAGGCCCAGTCAGCGCCTGCGCCGCGAGGCTTTTTCAACCCGACAGCACTTCAACAGGCCCCCATCGTGACCCTGCATCTCACCCCATTCGAGGGCGGCAGCGCCTTCAGCGCGTTCCGAGTCCAGCAACTTTTGCCAGCATTGCAGGCCGTGCATGACAAGATCAGCGGCATCGCCGCTCGCTACGTGCATCTGGTGGCCAGCGTTGACGAGCCTGATGCCGCCCTGAAAGACCAGTTGGCCGCCTTGCTGACCTACGGCGAACCTTACGCAGGGCCGACAGATGGCGCACTGATTGTGGTCACGCCGCGTTTTGGCACCGTGTCGCCTTGGGCCTCCAAAGCCACGGACATTGCGCACAACTGCGGCCTGGCTATCAAGCGCGTCGAGCGCATCGTGGAATACCGCATCACGCTCAAAAGCGGGCTGCTCTCCAAACCGACGCTGAATCAGCAGCAATTGGCGCAGATGGCCGACCTGTTGCACGACCGCATGACTGAGAGCGCCATGTTTGAGCGCGCTCAGGCTTTGAGCCTGTTCACCGAACTGCCCGCTGCGCCGATGGCGCATGTGGACGTGTTGCACGGCGGCAAGGCCGCGCTGCTGGCGGCCAACACCGAGTTTGGCCTGGCGCTGGCGGCGGACGAAATTGACTATCTGGTCACCGCCTTCACGCAGCTGCAGCGCAACCCGACCGATGTGGAGCTGATGATGTTTGCGCAGGCCAACAGCGAGCACTGCCGTCACAAGATTTTCAACGCCCAGTTCACCATTGATGGTCTAGCGCAGCCGCACAGCCTGTTTGGCATGATCCGCCACACGCACCAGACCAACCCGCAACACATGCTGGTGGCGTACTCGGACAATGCCTCGGTGATGGCCGGGGCACAGATTGAACGCTTTAGTGCCAAATCGGCCTCTAGCCCAGTTTTCATAAGCGCACCCAGCTATCAAAAGCAAAGCGCCTTGCAGCACATTCTGATGAAGGTGGAGACGCACAACCACCCCACCGCCATTTCGCCGTTCCCTGGTGCGGCCACCGGTGCGGGCGGCGAAATCCGTGACGAAGGCGCGACTGGGCGCGGCTCCAAACCCAAGGCGGGATTGACCGGGTTCACCGTGTCCCGGCTCGATTGGGGTCAGGTCGCCAGCTACGGCAAGCCGTCGCACATTTCCAGCTCATTGCAAATCATGATTGAAGGCCCGCTGGGCGGCGCGGCGTTCAACAACGAGTTTGGCCGCCCCAATTTGCTGGGCTATTTCCGCGAATACGAGCAGAGCCTGAACTATGCGATGGCCGACGGCAGCCGCGCCACTGAGCAGCGCGGTTATCACAAGCCGATCATGATCGCCGGTGGCCTGGGCGTGATTAATGCCAGCCAGACGCACAAGATCGAATTCCCAGCAGGCAGCCTGCTGATCCAGCTTGGCGGCCCGGGCATGCGCATCGGCATGGGCGGCAGTGCCGCCAGCTCCATGACCACCGGTGCCAACGCCGCTCACCTGGACTTTGACTCGGTGCAGCGCGGCAACCCCGAAATCCAGCGCCGCGCGCAGGAAGTCATCAACCAGTGCTGGTTACAGGGTGCCGACAACCCGATTCTGGCGATCCACGACGTGGGCGCGGGCGGCTTGAGCAACGCCTTTCCCGAGCTGACCAACGACGCGCAGCGCGGTGCGTTGTTCGATTTGCGCAGCGTGCCGCTGGAAGAATCTGGCATGGCACCGAAGGAAATCTGGTCCAACGAAAGCCAGGAGCGTTACGTGCTGGCCATCAGCCCGGAGTCATTGCCTGGCTTCAAAGCCTTGTGTGAGCGCGAGCGCTGCCCGTTTGCCGTCGTTGGTGTGGCTACCGAGGAACGCCAGCTGATGGTGGGTGACGTGGATTTACCTCAGGCCAAAGTGATTCAGGCCGAAGCCGAAATGCCCGTCCATATGCCAATGAACGTGTTGCTGGGCAAACCGCCCAAAATGCACCGCGATGTCAAAACGCTGGAGCGCACTTTCGCACCGGTCAACCTCAGCGCAGTCATGCTGCAACAAGCCGCCATCGACGTGCTGGCAAACCCCACCGTGGCGTCCAAACGTTTTTTGGTGACGATTGGCGACCGCACCGTGGGCGGATTGAGCCACCGCGACCAGATGGTTGGCCCCTGGCAGGTGCCCGTGGCAGACGTGGCCGTGACACTGGCTGATTACAAAGGTTTCGCTGGTGAAGCCATGGCCATGGGTGAACGCACGCCGCTGGCCACGGTGAACGCACCGGCTTCTGGCCGCATGGCGGTGGCGGAAGCCATCACCAACCTGCTGGCCGCCCCCATCGATCTGGACCGCGTCAAGTTGTCTGCCAACTGGATGGCTGCCTGTGGCGAGCCGGGTGAAGACGCGGCACTGTATGAAACGGTCAAGGCCGTCGGACTGGAACTGTGCCCGGCACTGGGCATCAGCATTCCGGTGGGCAAGGATTCACTTTCCATGCGCACGCAGTGGAAAGACGAGTCTGGCGTTGCCAAAAAGGTCACGTCACCGGTCTCCCTGATCATCACCGCCTTTGCCACGCTGGCCGATGTGCGCGGCACGCTGACACCGCAGCTGAACGCGACGGAAGACACCAGCCTGATCCTCATCGACCTGGGTCGCAGTCAGAACCGCATGGGCGGCAGCATCCTGGCGCAAACGTTGGGCCAGATGGGCGATGCCGTGCCAGATCTGGACCAACCTCAAGACCTGATCAATCTGGTCAACGCGGTGAATGCGCTGCGCGCCAGCGGCCACATCCTGGCTTACCACGACCGCAGCGACGGTGGCCTGTTTGCCGCTGCCTGCGAGATGGCGTTTGCCGGTCATGTGGGCGTGGCGCTGAATGTGGACCTGCTGGTGACCGAGGGCGACGGCATCAGTGACAGCCGCATGGATCACGGCGATGCCAAGAACTGGGCCGGGCAGATCAGTGGCCGTCGGGAGGAGCTGACGCTCAAGGCCCTGTTCAGCGAAGAACTCGGCGTGCTGCTGCAAGTGCGCACTGCAGACCGCACGGCGGTGATGCAGACTTTGCGCGACCATCAGCTGATTCAGTGCAGCCACGTCGTCGGCAAAACCCGCCCAGCGGCTTCGGAAATCCAGGCGGGCGTGGGCGAGGTGCAGGTCTGGCGCGATGCCAAAGCCATCTTCAGCGCCAAGCTGGCCGACCTGCATCAGGTGTGGGATGCCACCAGCTGGAAGATCTGCCAGCAGCGCGACAACCCCGCCTGTGCCGATGCCGAGCATGCTGCCGCAGGTGTGGCCGCTGATCCGGGTTTGCATGTTTATATGCCAAATAAGGCTCTAGCCATTATAGAACAATGGCGAGCAGCTACTGATGCAATAGCGTCCCCGGCACTGATGCTCAGCCACCCCAAGGTGGCTGTGCTGCGCGAGCAGGGCGTCAACTCGCATGTCGAAATGGCCTACGCCTTCACCGAGGCCGGGTTTGAGGCCTTTGACGTGCACATGACCGACCTGCAAACGGGCCGCGCCAATCTGGCTGACTTCAAGGGCGTGGTGGCCTGTGGCGGCTTCAGTTATGGCGACACGCTGGGCGCAGGCATCGGCTGGGCGCGCTCCATCACCTTCAATCCGGTGCTGGCGGACCAGTTCAAGGCCTTTTTTGGTCGCGCCGATACCTTCGGCCTGGGCGTGTGCAACGGTTGCCAGATGTTTGCCGAACTGGCCGACATCATCCCCGGCGCACAAGACTGGCCACGTTTTACCACTAACCAGAGCGAGCGTTTTGAAGCGCGCCTCTCGATGGTCGAAGTGCTGGAATCACCATCGTTGTTCTTCGCCGACATGGCCGGTAGCCGCCTGCCGATTGCCGTGGCGCACGGCGAGGGCTACGCCAATTTCAAGCACCGGGGCAACGCCGACCAGGCGATTGCCGCGATGCGTTTCATCAACAACTCCGGCGCGGCCACCGAGGCCTACCCCTTCAATCCGAACGGCAGCCCCGGCGGTCTGACCGCTGTGACCACGGCAGACGGTCGTTTCACCGCCATGATGCCGCACCCCGAGCGCGTCTTCCGCAACATCCAGATGAGCTGGACGGATCAGGACCTGTCAGGTTTCAGCCCGTGGATGCAGTTGTGGGTGAACGCGCGCAAGTGGGTGGGGTAGGATTTTCGGACACCGTTCACAACAAAAAAAGAGTGGAGTGACGGATGGCAATTCCAGACTTTCAAACCTGCATGCTGCCTTTTTGCAGCATCTGGCGGATGGCTATGAACACACGCTGCGCGATGCGGATGAGCATTTGGCTGAGCACTTCAGGTTGACACCTGCAGAACGTGCCCAACTGTTGCCCTCAGGTCAGCAGGGCATTTTCAAGAATCGAATCGCGTGGGCTCGCACCTACCTGAAAAAGGCCGCGTTGCTGGAATCTCCCAAACGCGGTGTATTCAAGCTCACGGCGCGCGGCGCTCAAGTGCTGGCATCGAATCCGGCGCGCATCGATATGAAGTTTCTGGAGCAGTTTCCGGAATACCTGGTTTTCAAGGAAATTTCCCGACCGGGAAAGGATACGGAGCAGTCGACCGAGGACGTATCACCCCAAGCAACACCTGAAGAAGCTATTGAACTGGCCTATCAGGGCTTGCGCGAGCAACTGGCGCAGGAACTCCTCGCACGCATCCTGTCATGCTCGCCCACGTTCTTTGAGCAGTTGGTGGTGGAGTTGCTGGTCAAGATGGGGTACGGCGGTTCACGCAAGGATGCCGGTTAGCGCATTGGCCAAACCGGTGATGGCGGCATTGACGGCATCATCAAGGAAGACCGCCTGGGTATGGACACAATTTTCATTCAGGCCAAGCGCTGGCAGGGCTCTGTAGGTCGCCCCGAAATTCAAAAGTTTGTTGGTGCCTTGCAAGGCCAGCGCGCCAAAAAAGGCGTGTTTATTACCACGTCAAGTTACACAGTTGATGCGACAGACTACACCTCCCGAATCGATACCAAAGTGGTGCTGATTGATGGCAAGCGGCTGGCTGACCTGATGATTGACTTTGATGTGGGTGTGGCAGCCGCGGCATCCTATATCGTCAAGCGGATCGATTCAGACTACTTTGAAGAGAGTTGATGGTCAGTACTTGTCGTGGGAAATTACCATTCAGCGATTGCTGTTTACCGGTAAACGGTATACTATTCGGACATGATCGTTTCATTCGCAGATCAAGACACGGCCGATTTGTTTGCGGGCAAACGGGTGCGACGTTTTGTCAACATCTTGTCAGTGGCGGAACGAAAGTTGCAGCAGTTGGACTCTGCTGCAACGCTGGACGCCCTGCGAAGTCCGCCTGGCAACAGACTGGAAGCCTTGCTGGGCGACCTGAACGGTCAGCACAGTATTCGCATCAATGACCAGTTTCGTTTGTGTTTTGTCTGGGCACCTGATGGCGTTCGTGACGTGAGAATTGTGGATTACCACTGAATTGCAGGAGAAGTTTATGACCATTGCAGCTCCGGAAAACGGTCTTCGCCCCATCCATCCCGGCGAAATCTTGCGTGAGGACTATCTGAAGCCTCTGGGCATCAGCGCCAACGCGCTGGCGCAGTCGCTCAAAGTTCCTGCATCGCGTGTCAATGACATCGTGCTGGAACGGCGTGGCATCACGGTGGATACCGCCATGCGGTTGGTGCGGTACTTTGGCGGTGATGTGCAAAGCTGGATGAATCTGCAAACCGCATTTGAAGTCAAGGTGGCGCAAAAGGCATTGGCCAGCAAGATCGACAAGGAAGTGCTGCCGATGGCTTCTTCGGTGGCTTGACCGACAGCGGCTTTTGTTCCATTGGACGAACCCATGCACACCATCCTCGAATACTCCGACTCCAGCCACCGGCAACAAGTGATTCAACTGTGGCAAACCGCCTTCGGTTATGCAGACGCGCACAACGCGCCAGACCTGGCAATCGACAGGAAGCTGGCGGTGGCTGACGGGCTGTTTTTTGTGGCGCTGGTTGACGGGGCTGTCGCTGGGACGGTGATGGGCGGATATGACGGCCATCGCGGATGGTTGTATTCAGTGGCGGTGCACCCAAACCAGCGCCAGCAGGGCCTGGGCGCGGCGCTGGTGCGTTTTGCTGAAGCGGCCCTGACAGCGCGCGGCTGCCTGAAGATCAATCTCCAGATCCGTGGCGGCAACGAAAGCGTGGCAGCGTTTTACGAGTCACTGGGCTACGTCGTCGAGCCGCGGGTCAGCATGGGCAAAAAAATTAGCCAGAACGTGCCCGTGGCGTAAGAACTTGCAAATTAGCAGCTTGGTCAGGCCAAAGTGCGATTGACTGCGCTGCACGACCCAAGTTCTGGCTGCGTCGCCCGGCGTACAGTCAGGGCATCAGATTCAGGTAACCTCACCCCATGAGCAACAACGACACCAAAAAGCCTTTCGCGATGATCCGGGAGTTCACCCTGGCGGACTGGTTCACGCTGGGTAACGCAGTGTGCGGCACCGGGGCCATGTTTTCGATCATGACTTACTTGCAGACCGGCTTGGTGCTGCATGTTTACTTTGCATGCGCGCTGATTCTGGCGGCTTTCATTTTTGACGTGCTCGACGGGCGCATTGCCCGCTGGCGGCAGAAAACCTCGGTGCTGGGGCGTGAGCTGGATTCGCTGGCAGACGTGATCTCGTTTGGCGTAGCCCCGGCGCTGATTGCGTATGGCTGCGGCATGCAGGGGCTGTATGACCGCGTGATCCTGACCGCGTTTGTGGCCTGCGGCGTGTCACGCCTGGCGCGTTACAACGTCACGGCCGAGGCATTTTCGGAAGAAGGTCAGGGCAAGGTGAAGTACTTTGAAGGCACGCCGATTCCCACGTCCTTGCTGCTGGTGTTTGTGCTGTTTCTGGCGGCCAGACAAGATGCCTTGCACCATGCGCTGTGGTTCGGGCAGGTGGTGCTGGGGGGCTTCACGCTGCACCCGCTGGTACTGATGTTTGCTGTGTCGGGCTCGCTGATGGTGAGCCGCATACGCATTCCCAAGCTTTGAAATCAGGCTTTGAGCTTCTGACTGAAGAAGAAGCGCAGCATTTCGCCCGTGGCATCGGGTCCGGCTATATCGGTGTACGAACCCGCAGCCTGTCCGCCTGACCAGTCGTGCCCGGCACCGTGCACCAGCCAGTGCTCGCTCAGCACATTGCCCTGGTCATCGTGACGGATTGATCGTGTGTAGCGCCGCCCTTGTGCGGACAGACCTTGTTCCACGCTTGCACTGCCCGCGACGTGCCCCTGGATGGCGGCAATCACCTGTTCGCCATTGCGCGGATGCACGGTTTTGTCCTCGTCGCCATGAAACACGATGGTCGGGATGGTGATCGGCGGGTGGGTTGAAGTGCCTGAGTGCCCGCTTTTCATGACCATCAGCGCCTGCGCCACATTGCTCGCCGCGCCCGCTGGCACCCCTGAATGCACGCCCACCGCCGCATAAATGTCCGGATAGGCGGCTGCCAACACGGCCGCCATCGCTCCGCCTGCTGACAGACCCGCCACAAAAACGCGCCGGGCATCCAGACCATATTGCCGGGTGATGGCTTGCGTCAGGCTGGCGATCAGTGCTGGCTCGCCGCTGCCGCGCTTTTGATGGTTGTGCTTGAACCAGTTCCAGCAGGCTGATGGATTGGCATCTTTCGGTTGCTCGGGGTAGAGCACAAAAAAGCCCTGCGCCCGAGCGCGCTGGTTCATGCCAGTGCCTGCGGCAAAGTCGTCCGGGTTTTGGGTGCAGCCGTGCAGCATCACCACCAGCGGCAGCGCCTGGCCCGCGCGACCTGGCGGGATGTAAAGCTTGTAGCGGCGCGTCAAGTTGGCATGCGTGTGGGTGCCGCTGATGAATTCACCGGCGCTGTCACTGGTAGCTGGGGCGCATGCGTGGCGGGTCGCAGGGCCATGGCCGCGCAGCAGGCGCTGGATCACTTCGGTCGCCTCGGTCAAATGACCTGACTGCGTCAGCTGCGTCGCCTTGCGCATCAGGTTCTGTAAGGGGTTGCTCATATCAACTTTCAAATGGTGTGGCCGACGTTCGGCTCAGCGCAGGCGACCCGCCAGCGCGGCCTTGACCGCGGGGCTGGCTTGCAGGGCGCCCAGCACTTCAATCGATTCAATGGTGGCCAGGGCCAGTTCGGGGGTAATATCCAAGGCGATCACGGCCAGCCCGAGCACGCGCAGTTGCAGCATCTGGCTGGCTGCCTGCAGCGCGCGCAGGTCATCGGCGCTGACATGCTGCAAGCCCAGCACCAGCATCTTGCGCGCCACCACCTGCTTGACGGCATCCGAGTGCGTGCCGAGCTGATTACGGATGGCGGTGCGGATGAAATCCGTGCGGTTGCTGTAAAAGCCTTCGGCCACCAGCAGGTCGATCTGCCCCAGATCGACAAAGCCGAGGTTGATGGTGATCTTTTCAGACTCGGCGAGTTTGGCCTTGGCGGGGGCGACAGTGGTCAGTTGGTTCATGTCACCATCCTAACACCATCTGCATGGATGGTATATGGATGGTAAATAGGCCTTTTGAGGTCAAAAAAGTGCTTAAGGCCGCTCCACCACCGCCGCCGCAGCCTTTTTCTCATGCCGCACCACATACAAGCCGCTGCCGACAATGATGGCACCACCGAGCAGGGTGTAGAAATCGGGCAAGGTGTCCCACACGAGCCAGTCCACACCCAGACCCCACGCCAGCGCGGTGTACTCGAACGGTGCCACGGCGGATGCCTGCCCATGGCGAAACGCCTCGGTGATGGCCAGTTGCCCGCCAAAACCCGTGACCGCCAGCGCAACCAGCAGCCAGGCATCGTTCGCGCGCACCGCCACCCAGTTCGGTGCAGCCAGCGCGCCGCCGCCCAGCGCCATAATCACCATGATCCACAGCATCAAACTTTCACTTGAATCGGTGCGGCTCGACAGGCGCGCCAGCACCGCCGCCAGGGCATAGCAGGCCGCAGCACCCAGCACCGCCAGACCGGCCCAGGTCATGAGCCCATCGGTGCCTGGGCGCAAGGCCACCAGCACACCGACCATGCCTACGCCCAGCGCCCACCAGTGCACGGCGGGAACTTTTTCACCCAACAGCGGCGAGGCCAGCAGCGTGATCAACAGCGGGGCCAGAAAAAACAGCGTGTAAGTGTTGGCCAGCGGCAGCTCTTTCACACCCAGTGTAAAGAGGCTTAGCATGCCAATCGCAAGCAGCCCGCGCAAGCCATGCAGCCACCAGCGGATGCGCCACACCGTGTGCCAGGTGCCGCGCCACTGAATCCACGCCAGGATCAGCGGCAGCGCCACCCAGCCGCGCAGCGCCGCCACCTGTAGCGCAGGGTAGTGGCCGGACAGCATCTTCAAAACGGTGTCCATAAAGGCAAAAAAACCCACCGCCACCAGCATGGCGGAAATGCTGCGCAGATTGCCATGATGCGCCGAGGCATGACTGGGCTTTGTGACTATCATCTAAAGGTAAATTGAACAACCATAAATAGGATTGTCGATGAAGATTTTGTTGGTCGACGATGCCAAGTCGGTACAAATGGTGATGACCTCGCGACTGGCCAGCTATGGCTACGAGGTACTGCATGCGATGAACGGCCAGGAGGCGTTGGCGGTATTTGCCACCTCGGCCCCGGATCTGGTGTTGATGGATGTGGAAATGCCGGTGATGAACGGCTTTGAAGCCACCAACCGCATCCGCGCTTTTGAAGCCACCCAGCAATGGGCCTGGACACCGATCATTTTTCTGACCTCCTCAGACACCGTGGAAAACCTGGTCACCGCGATCGAGGCCGGAGGTGACGACTTCATGAGCAAGTTTGTGCCCGAGCCGGTCTTGAACGCCAAGATGAAAGCGATGAGCCGTATCGCTGCATTGCGCCGCAGCCTGTCTGCGGCCAACAAAAAGCTGCACGACCTGGCCAGCCTGGACGGCCTGACAGGCCTGTGCAACCGCCGCAGCATGGACTTGCGCGCAGATTTGCTCTGGGCGCAAGCCATTGAGGCGGGTCGGCCATTCGGACTTTTGATGCTGGATATTGACAATTTCAAGAAGTACAACGACCACTACGGCCACCAGGCCGGAGACGATGCCTTGCGCAGTGTGGCGCTGGCTATTGATCTGGTGGTCAGCCAGATGGTTGGTGACAGGATTTTGGCAGGAGCCTTTGCCGCGCGCTACGGCGGCGAAGAATTCGCCGTGGTGGTGCCTGATGCGTCTGCCCAGGTGCTCGATGCCCTGGCGCAGGCCATCGTTCAGGCGGTGCGCGATCTGGCCATCGTGCATGAGAAAAACCAGGCCTGGGGCATCGTCACCCTCTCGGCGGGTGGTGCCCAGATGGACACCGCCAACGGTGCCATGGTCTCACTGTTTCGCCAGGCCGATGCGCGGCTGTATCAGGCCAAGCAGCGTGGGCGCAACCAGGCGGTGACGCTGGGCTGAGTCCGGTTCTGCTTTGACCTGTGCAGCCCTTGGCAACGCGAAACAAAGACTCTGCTAAACGCGCAGTTCAATGCCCAAACTCCTGCTTGGGCCGCGCCTTGTGAAAGGTGATCGGCACGCCGTGGCTTGCATCAAGCAACTCCTGACGTGACTGTTTGGCTACGGCAGGCTTAATCTTGCCCATGACGTGCATCTCGCACGGTTTGCAGTCAAAACGCAGGGTGAGTTTCTCTTTGCCGTTGACCAGTTGCAGTGGCTCGGCTTTGACAAAACCCTGCACGCCGGTCACGCCCTTGGCCTGTTTGGGGCACAGGCTGAGCGAAAAACGCACGCAGTGTTTGGTGATCATCAGGCTGACCTCGCCGGGTTCCTGCACCGACTCATAGGCGAGAGCGATCACCTTCACGCCGTGTCTGGCGTAGAAGTCATGCGCCTTGGTGTTGAACACGTTGGCCAGGTAACTCAGCGTGTCCTCGGGGTAGGGAACCGGTGGCTCCAGCGGCGTGGCGCGGGGCAGGCGGGTGATGGTGGCGGCGCGCTCAGCTTCCAGGTGTTCCACCGCCTCGCGGCGCAAAGCGTTAAGCAGGGAACTGGGTAAGACTATGGCATCAAATCGGCCTCTAGCCCATGTAACGTCTGCGCCGATAGCTATGAAGTTGGTAGTACCCAGACGGTTGAGCTGGCTGCGGATTTGCGCTACCGCAACATCCGCATCGTGCGCTTGCTGACGGTTGGCGGCCGCAAAAGGCTGTTGCACGGTGGCGCTGTGGCCGTCTTCGTCAGTCAGGGTCAGTTGCACCGCGTCCGCCAGCACCTGCAGATTGGCCCAGACGCTGATGCGCCTGTCGCTCGACTTTTTGTTCAGCTTGCGCAGCCAGTTCACATCGCGGTTGCGGTTGACTTCCACACCTGCGCGCAGGTCTTTGAGGGTGTCGAGTGCGTCTTTGGGGAACACGCGCCAGCGGGCTTTTTTGGCGCTGATGAGCTCAGTGCGGTTGATGGCCAGCCCGACCAGTTCTTTTTGCAGATCGTAGTAACACAGGCCGTCACCGTTGTGCAGCTCGGTGTAGCGGCTGGTGAGTTCGAGTTCGACCCAGTTCGGGCCGGTTTGCAACACGTGGCCGATGGGTTGGCCCGGGTTTTTGGGCGTATCAAACGCGCCAATCGTGTCTTGCCTGCCGTTGACAAAGTAGTCGGTGAACTCGCGGTTGAAGTTCTGGTTGGGGTCGGGTGTGAAGCTGAAGGTGGTTTGGCCACTGCTGGCGCGCGCCAAGGGGTTGTCAGAGTGCTGCCGCGCTTCAATCAGTTCGTCGAGCAGCGTGCGGTAATGCGCGGTGATGTTTTTGACATATGCCATGTCCTTGTAGCGGCCTTCGATCTTGAAGCTGCGCACACCGGCATCGACCAGCGCGGCGATGTTGTCGCTCTGGTTGTTGTCTTTCATGCTCAGGACGTGTTTGTCATGCGCCACAAAGCGGCCCTTGTCGTCAATCACCTGGTAGGGCAGGCGGCAGGCCTGGTTGCATTCGCCTCGGTTGGCGCTGCGCCCGGTGTGCGCGGCGCTGATGTAACACTGGCCGCTGTAGGCCACGCACAGCGCGCCGTGGACAAAAAACTCGATGGCGCAGCGGTTGGGGTCGGTGGCGGCGTGCACAGCGGCAATCTGCTCCAGCGTCAATTCACGCGCCAGCACGATCTGCGAAAAGCCCACATCCTGCAAAAAGCGCGCTTTCTCGGGCGTGCGGATATCGCACTGGGTGCTGGCGTGGAGCTGGATCGGTGGCAGGTCGCTGTCGAGCAGGCCCATGTCCTGGATGATCAGCGCGTCCACCCCGGTCTCATACAACTGCCAGGCCAGCTTGCGCGCGTGCTCCAGTTCGTCGTCGCGCAGGATGGTGTTGAGCGTGACAAAAATCCGGCTGTTGAAACGGTGTGCATGCGCCACCAGCCGGGCGATGTCTGCTACAGAATTGTCAGCGCTTGAGCGCGCGCCAAAGCCCGGCCCGCCGATATACACGGCATCGGCCCCGTGGTTGACGGCTTCGATGCCAATGGCCGCATCACGCGCCGGGGCTAACAGTTCAAGTTGGTGGGGCAGGAGGGACATGGGACTGGATTATCGTTGGATGCGCCAAAACCCCAGGGTTGACAACGTCGTCAGCCCAGGCGCTTGCGTACACTGCGGGGCATGAAAGCCACCCGCCTTGACACCCTGGATGCCCTGCGCGGCTTGGCCATGGTCTGGATGACGCTGTTTCACTTCAGCTTCGATCTGAACCACTTTGGCTACATCCACCAGAATTTTTACAACGACCCACTCTGGACGGTGCAGCGCACGCTGATCGTCAGCTTGTTCCTGTTCTGTGCGGGTATGGGACAGGCGGTGGCCGTGGCGCAGGGGCAGAGCTGGCCAAGGTTCTGGCGGCGCTGGGCGCAGATTGCGGGCTGCGCGGTGTTAGTCACGTTGGGGTCTTGGTGGATGTACCCGCAAACCTTCATCTACTTCGGGGTGTTGCACGGCATGGCGCTGATGCTGATCGTGGCGCGCCTCACAGTGGGTTGGGGGCGCTGGTTGTGGCTGGCAGGTGCACTGGCGTTTGCATCCAAATTCATAGCTGCTAGCGCTTTGGATACCTGGGCTGGAGGCCAATTTGCCATCTATTTCAATGCGCCGACGTTGAACTGGATCGGCTGGATCACGCACAAGCCGGTGACCGAAGATTACGTGCCGCTGGTTCCCTGGCTGGGTGTGATGTGGTGGGGCGTGGCGGCTGGTGGCTGGCTGATGCGTGCGCGCCCGGATTTACTGCGCCGGACGGTGGCACCGGCTTTCAAACCATTGGCCATACTGGGTCGCTGGAGCCTGAGCTACTACATGCTGCACCAACCAGTGATGATTGGCGCGCTGATGGCGCTGGGCTGGCTTGTTAAAAGTTGAGCAGCGGCTAGCCAGGCCGCCCAGAGGGCTTGCCTGGCGGGTTTCAGCGTGTCACCTGAAACCCGGCAACATCAATCCAGCGTCTGCCGATAGCGTTTGAGCGCAATCACCCCCGCCACGCCCAGAAAAATCAGCATCGGCCACAGTTCTGGCAGCAGCTCGGTGGCGGTGTTGCCCTTGAGCAAAATGCCACGCACGATGCGCAAAAAGTGGGTCAGCGGCAGCACCTCGCCCAGATACTGCGCCCACACCGGCATGGCGCGAAACGGAAACATGAAGCCTGACAGCAGAATGGACGGCAAAAAGAAGAAAAACGTCATCTGCATCGCCTGCAACTGGTTGCGGGCAATCGTCGAAAAAGTGAAGCCGACCCCCAGGTTGGCCACCATAAAGGCACCGATCATCGCCATCAGCAGCGCAAAACTGCCCTCCATCGGCACCTCGAACAGCGAAAACGCTGCCGCCATGATCACGCTCAGTTGCAGATAACCCAGCACCACATAGGGCAGGATCTTGCCGACCATCACTTCGGACGGTCGCACCGGCGTGGCCAGCAGGTTTTCCATGGTGCCACGCTCGCGTTCGCGCGTCATGCCCAGACTGGTGAGCATCACCATCGTCATGGTCAGAATGGTGCCGATCAGCCCAGGCACGATGTTGTAGCGCGACAGGCCTTCGGGGTTGTAGCGGCGGTGGATGCGAATCTCAAAAGGCGCTGGCCCGGGCTGCAGCGCGCTCAGCGGGCCGACCAGATCGTGCTGCAGCGCCTGCGTGGCCACGGTGCTCAGCGCGGCAATGGCATTGCCCGAGGCAGACGGGTCGGTGGCATCCACCGCCACCAACAACGCCGGGCGATTGCCGCGCACCAGCTGTTGCGAGAAATTGGGCGGGATGACGATCATGAATTGCACCTGGCCGCCTTCCAGCAACGTCTGCGCGCGGGACTCGCTTTCGCCGCTGTACGCCACCCGAAAATAGCCGGTATGCTGCAAGGCGCTGGCGATGCTGCGTGACATGGTGCCGGTGTCGGTGCTGACGATGGCTGTCGGAAGACCCTTGGGGTCGGTGTTGATGGCATAGCCGAACAGCACCAACTGCAGGATCGGGATGCCCACCGCCATGGCAAAGGTCAGCCGGTCACGCATCATCTGCTGGAATTCCTTGATGAACACCGCCAGCGCGCGCCGCCAGGAGAACCCGCTCATGATTTGCCTCGCTTTGTTGGGGTGTTGTCAAAATTGTCCTGCGCGTTGCTCATCAGGCTGATGAACACGTCTTCCAGATTCGGTGGCTCGGCCGAGATGTGAAGATCAGCCGCGTGGTTCAGTCCATGCAGCGCGCGCAACACCGCTTCCCCATCCAGCCCGGCCACATGCACCGCGTTGCCGAAAGCCGTCACACTGAGCACGCCCGGCGCTTTCTTGAGCGGATCAATGATGGTCGCCACATCCGGGCCGCGCACGCTCCAGACCAGCAGCTTCGACGATTTGATGATGTCTTCAACCGTGCCGCGCGCCAGAATCTTGCCGTAGGCAATGTAGACCAGTTCGTGGCAGCGCTCGGCCTCGTCCATGTAGTGGGTGGACACCAGCACGGTGATGCCCTCCAGGGCCAGGGCGTGGATCTGGTCCCAGAAATCACGCCGCGCCATCGGGTCGACGCCAGCGGTAGGCTCATCGAGCAACAGCAGGCGGGGCTGATGGATCAGACAGGCGGCCAGCGCCAGGCGCTGCTTCCAGCCGCCTGACAAGGTACCGGCCAGTTGCCGCTGGCGCGCTTGCAGGCCCAGACGTTCCAGCGCCTGATCAACCGCCTCACGGCGCTGGGGCAGCTCAAACAGGCGCCCCACAAAGTCAAGGTTTTCGCGGATCGACAGGTCGTCATACAGGCCGAACTTTTGCGTCATGTAACCGGCCTGGCGTTTGATCAGGGCAGACTGGGTGCGGATGTCCAGCCCCAGGCAGGTGCCGCTGCCCGCATCAGGCTCCAGCAGCCCGCACAACATGCGGATGGTGGTGGTCTTGCCGCTGCCGTTGGGGCCCAGAAAGCCGCAAATCCGGCCCTGGCCCACCTGCAGGTCCACGTTGTCCACCACGGTCCGGCTGCCATAAATTTTGGACAGGCCCTGGATGTTTATGGCCAGTTCGGACATGGCGACTTATTGGCCGGCTGCCGGCTGCACATCCAGGGGCTGGCCGGGGTGCAGCTGGCCCGGCTGGTCGGGCAGGGCTTCGACCATAAACATCATCTTGGCGCGCTGGGCGTTGGAGTAAATCACCGGCGGCGTGAACTCGGCCTGCGTCGCCACGCGCGTGATGCGCGCCGTGAAGGCCGCGCCGCAACCGTCGCAACTGATGCGTACCGTTTGACCAGCCGCAACGCTGGGCAGTGCCGCCTCGGGGACAAAAAAGCGCGCCTTCACATTGCCCGGCGGCAGCAATGAGAGGACGGGCTGGCCAGCACCCACGAATTCACCCGGTCGGTAAAAAATCTCGGCGACAGTGGCGTCGGCTGGCGATGTCTGCTGCTTTTGCCCGGTGCGCCACTGGGCTTGCTGCACGGCAGCGCTGGCGGCTGTGGCGCTGGCTTGCGCTGCCGTGCGTTCGTCCTCGCGGGCGGGCAGGTGCGCCACTCGCAGCGCGGCGGTGGCTTGCGCCAACCCGGCCTGTGCCTGTTGCAGCGCGGTTTGCGCGTCGGTCACCCGCGCGGGTGCCACAAACCCCTGGGTGGCGAGCTGTTGCTGGCGTGTCAGATCGTTCTGGGTCAGTGTCACCGCCGCTTGTGCCTGCCGGACTTGGGCCTGAGTGACGGCCAGTTCGTCGGCTCGACGGCCTTTGGTAGTGTCCGCAGCCTGGGCTTGCGCAGCGTATTGGAGGGCGGCGGCCTGCAACTGCGCGTCGCGCTCGGCCTCGTCGTCCAGGGCAAACAGTGGCGTGTCTTTTTTGACTTGCTGGCCCGCCTGCACCGCCAGCGTGTCGAGGCGACCCGCGATGGGTGCTGCGATATACAAATAATCGCCTTCGGCGTACCCGGACCAGCCCGCCACGGGCTTGTCGCTACAGGCAGCCAGCAGGGTGGCGGCCAGCAGGAGCAGCGGCCAGGTTAGGCGGGGCAGGGCAGGCATGTTTGGATAGCTCAAAAAAAACGCGGCCTTGAAGCCGCGCTTTTTAGTCACGGGTTACCACCGTTTTACTCGATCTTGGCCTTGGCGCGCAAGTCTGCCTGGTATTTGGCCAGTTTTTGCTGTTGCAGTTGCTGGGCAATTTGCGCCTTGACATCCTCAAACTTGGGCAACTGGGCATCACGCACGTCATCCAGACGAATGATGTGGTAGCCAAACTGCGATTTCACCGGGGTGTCGGTCATTTGGCCCTTTTTCAACAGTGTGAGTGCCTGTGCAAACTCAGCCACGTAGTTGCTGGCAGGGGCCCAATCGAGGTCGCCACCATTGGCACCGGAGCCCGGGTCCTTGCTGGCTTTCTTGGCGATGTCTTCAAACTTGCCGCCCTTTTTGATTTGGGCGATGATGGCCTTGGCCTGGGCTTCGGTTTCGACCAGGATGTGGCGTGCCTTGTATTCCTTGCCGCTGTTGGCGGCGGCAAACTTGTCGTACTCGGCCTTGATTTCTTCGTCAGTGACGGGGTTGGCCTTCTGGTAGTTGGTGAACAGGTCACGGATCAGGATGGTCTGGCGTGCCAGTTCCATCTGCACCTTGTAGTCTTCGGTGGTGTCCAGACCCTGCTTTTGGGCTTCCTGGATGAAGATTTCACGGGCGATGACTTCGTCCTTGATCTGCTTCTCGATATCGGGGGTGATTTCGCGGCCAGAGCGGGCAATTTGCTGGCTCAAGGCTTCAACGCGTGCCAAGGGCACGGTCTTGCCGTTGACGATGGCCAGGTTTTGGGCCTGAGCCAATGGGGACAGGCCAGCCACCAAGGCTGCCAGCGCAAAACTTGTGACAAGTTTGTTTTTCATGCAAATTTCCTGAGTTTCAAAAAATAAATGGGATTGGGCGGTCAGACTGCTTCAGTTCGCGGGTAGAACTTTGGCTTCAATGGCCAGCGCGTGCAGGCCCTGATCCATGAAATCTTGCAGCGCATCATACACAAGCCGATGCCGTGCTATCGGTGCCTTGCCAGCAAATAGTTGTGAAGTGATCCGCACCCGGAAATGGGTACCCACGCCGCTGTCATTGGCACCCATGTGGCCTGCGTGCTGGGCGCTTTCATCAATCACTTCAAGCGCGCTGGGTTGCAGCTCGGATTGCAGGCGCTGTTGAAGCAGGGCGGCGGTGGGGGCCGGATGAGCGGCGGTCATGGTTCACTGGCCTTGCCGGGCTCTTCGTCGGTCAGATAGCGGGAGATGTAAAAGCCCTGGCCAATCAGGAAAGCCAGCGGGAACACATAGCCCCAGATCTTGAAGTTGACCCAGGCCTCGGTGCTGAAATATGCCGCCACGTAGCCGTTGATGATGGCCATGAAGGCGCTGTAACCCACCCACAGCATATTCAGGCGCATCCACACAGGTTCAGGCAGGCTGAGCTGGCTGCCCAGCAGCGCCTTGAGAAAGTTCTTCTTGTAGGCCCACACCGCCACACCCAGGCCGATGGCCATGGCGGCGTAAAGCACGGTGGGCTTCCACTTGATGAAGCGTTCGTCATGCAACGCCAGCGTCAGCGTGCCGAATATAAGAATGAGCGCCAGCGTGATCTTGTGCATCGCGGTCAGCTTGCGGTCGATGGCGTAGATCAGCCCCATCTGCACCACGGTGGCAGCCATCAGCACGGCGGTGCCGACATAGATGTCGTAATACTTGAACGCGCCAAAAAACAGCAGCAGGGGAAAAAAGTCGATAAGTATTTTCATGAAGGGCTGAAGTTTAACGAGGCCGAGTTCATGCAGTAGCGCAGGCCCGTCGGGGTCGGGCCGTCGTCAAACACATGACCCAGGTGCGCGCCGCATTGTGAACACACGGTTTCCACCCGCCGCATGCCCAGGCTGTGGTCGGTGATCTCGGTGATGGCACCGGGCACCGCCAGCGAAAAGCTCGGCCAGCCGCAATGCGCGTCGAATTTGGTGTCGGCATCAAACAGCTTGTTGTCGCAGCAGATGCAGTGGTAGCTGCCGTCTGCCCACTGCTTGGCGTACTTGCCGGTGAAAGGGCGCTCGGTGGATGCATGACGGGTGACATCAAAGGCACCCGGTTCGGCGTGTTTTTCCTTCAGAACAGCTTGCCACTCGGCATCGGTTTTCTGGATGGGGTAGGTCATGTTGGATAAGCCTCCTCTGGTGTCATGAACTGCAACTGATCTCAATCTGGCTGGCCCAGTCGGGCGGAAAACCGGCCATCGTGTCGTGGGCCGGGTGCTCATCATAGGGGCGTTGCAAGACAGCCAGCAAGTTGGCCACACCGGTGAAGTCTTTGCGGCGCGCCGCCTCGATGGCCTGCTCGCCCAGGTAATTGCGCAAGACGAACTTGGGGTTGACCTTGAGCATAAAATCGGCCTGTAGCCCTTGCACTGCCTGCGCGACAAGCTCTTGATAACGTAGCAACCAGGCATCAAAAGCAGGGCGGCTGATGAACAGGGCGCGCACCGGTTCATAGTCACCACCGGCGCGGGCGTGGCTCAAACGTCGCCAGAAGATGGTGTAGTCCACGCGGTCTTGGGCCAGCAGGGCCAAGGTGTCGCGGATGAAGGTTTGCGCAGCCTCGTGGCCCAACTGCGCCTGGCCCGGCGCAACCGGTTCCGGCAGAGTAGCCAGCCCCAGCTTGGCTCGCATCAGGCCCTGGTAGGTGCTGGCAAACAGGGGCTCAAAGGCATCGAGGGCCTGTTCTGCGAGCTTGGGGCTCTCGATCAGCGGCAGCAGCGCATGTGCCAGTGCATACAGGTTCCAGTGGGCGATTTCGGGTTGCGCGTTAAAGGCGTAGCGGCCGCCCCGGTCGGTGTGGTTGCAGATGTGACCGGGGTCAAACGCGTCCATGAAGGCAAAAGGCCCGTAATCCATGGTCAGGCCCAGGATGCTCATGTTGTCGGTGTTCATCACGCCGTGGCAAAAGCCCACCGCCTGCCAGTGTGCCACCATCACCGCGGTGCGTTCGACCACGGCCTTCAGCCAACTGGCATAGGCGTTGTCGCCCAGCGTTGGCTGGCTGCGGCACGCCGGGTAAAAGTGGTCGATGACAAAGTCGGCCAATGTTTTCAGCTCGGTCTGCTGGCCCCGGCTGGCAAAGTGCTCGAAGTGGCCAAAGCGGATGAAGCTCGGTGCCAGGCGCGTCACCACGGCGGCGGTTTCAAGCGTTTCACGCACGATGGGCGCGTCTGACCCGGTCACGCACAACGCCCGCGTGGTGGGAATGCCCAGCGCATGCATCGCCTCACTGCACAAAAACTCGCGGATGCTGCTGCGCAACACGGCCCGGCCGTCGCCCATGCGGGAGTAGGGCGTGAGGCCCGAACCCTTGAGCTGCACCTCCCACCCACGTACCTCGCCGAGCAAAATTGCCCGGCCATCACCCAGCTGCCCGGCCCAGTTGCCGAACTGGTGGCCGCTGTAAACGCTGGCCAGAGGTTGGGTGCCAGAGATGGGCAGGTTGCCCGAGAGCCCCTGCAACAGCTCTGGCGAGTCCATCCAGGACGCTTCCAGCCCCAACAGATCAGCCGCGCCCTGGCTGCGCCCCACCCAATACGGCGCAGGCAGCGGTTGCGGTGCCAGCGAGGTGTAAAAACTGGCACCCAGGCTGTGAAAACGGTTGTCCCAGGCCAGCGGCGTTTTGACCAGTTGCAGAGAAGCGAGGGGTGCATTCATGGGCTGCATTGTGGGCTGGCACGACCAAACCTTGTGCGGGCAGGGGCATCGGTGGCACAGGAGTGCGGAACATCTGCTAGTCACCCAAGTGGCGGTTTTTCAAGACGGGTTTCGCAGTACGATGTGCGGCTAATTCAACCAAAACGAGGAGACAAGACATGCTGGGACTGATGCAAAACCAGGCCTTGACGATTTCATCGTTGATCGATTTTGCCGAGCGCCACCACGGAGACGGCGAGATCGTCTCCAGGCGGGTTGAGGGCGACATCCACCGTTACACCTACAGAGAAGCGGCGCAGCGTTCACGCCAGTTAGCCAATGTGCTCGATACCCTGAAGATACAGCCCGGCGAGCGCGTGGCCTCCATCGCCTGGAACGGCTACCGGCATCTTGAGATGTATTACGGCGTCAGCGGCTCGGGCCGCGTGCTGCACACCATCAACCCGCGCATGCACCCGGAGCAGATCACCTGGGTCATCCACCACGCACAAGACCAGGCGGTGTTTTTTGATATGACTTTTTTGCCGATTGTCAAAGCCATCCACAGCAAATGCGCCAGCGTCAAACACTGGGTGGCGCTGTGTGATGCCGACAAACTGCCCCTGGACACAGGCATCCCCAACCTGCAGAGCTACGAGGCCTTGCTGGCCGGGCAGCCGACCACCTACCCCTGGCCCGATCTGGACGAAAACACGGCGTCGAGCATGTGCTACACCAGCGGCACCACCGGCAACCCCAAGGCGGCGTTGTACAGCCATCGCTCTACGGTGCTGCATGCCTACGCCGCAGCGCTGCCGGACGTGATGGGCGTCTCGGCACGTGACGCGATTCTGCCGGTGGTGCCGATGTTCCATGTGAACGCCTGGGGCATTCCGTACTCGGCCGCGCTCACCGGCTGCAAGCTGGTGTTTCCGGGGCCGGGCATGGACGGCAAATCGGTTTATGACCTGATCGAACTGGAGCAGGTCACCTACGCGGCCGGTGTGCCCACCGTCTGGCAGATGTTGCTTGGCCACATGCAGGCCAATCAGCTGAGATTTTCCAGCCTGAAACGCACGGTGATTGGCGGTGCGGCCTGCCCGCCAGCCATGATCACCGCGTTCAATGACCTGTATGGCGTGGAGGTGCTGCACGCCTGGGGCATGACCGAGATGAGCCCGCTGGGCACGGTCTGCACGCTCAAGAACAAGCACCTGGTGATGTCTGAGCCCGACAAGATGAAGGTACGCATGAAGCAGGGCCGAGCCCTGTTCGGAGTGGACATGAAAATTGTCGATGGCAACGGCCAGGAGCTACCGTGGGACGGCAAGACCTACGGCGACCTGCTGGTCAAGGGCCCGTGGATACTGCGTGAGTATTACCAGGGCGAGGGGGATGCCAAGGCCGTGATGCCATTGATCGACGGCTGGTTTCCCACTGGTGATGTGGCCACGATTGATGCCGATGGCTACATGCAAATCACCGACCGCAGCAAGGACGTCATCAAGTCCGGCGGCGAGTGGATCAGCTCCATCGACCTTGAAAACATCGCCGTGGCCCACCCGGCCATTGCCATGGCGGCCTGCATCGGCATGAAGCACCCCAAATGGGACGAGCGCCCCATCGTCGCGGTGGTCAAAAAACCCGGTGCCGAGGTGACGCGTGAGGAACTGCTGGCGTTTTACCAGGGCAAAGCGGCCAAATGGCAGATCCCGGACGATGTGGTGTTTCTGGACGCCATCCCGATGGGGGCCACCGGCAAGATGCAAAAGAGCAAGCTGCGCGAGGTGCTCAAAGATTTCGTGCTGCCGGATTTGCGCTGAACGCAGCCTGGCCCACCCTGTTGCATGGCGATATTCACCCTGTCTTTGTTGAACGGCATCAGCTACGGCTTGCTGCTGTTTTTGCTGAGTTCAGGGCTGACGCTGATCTGGGGCCTGATGGGTGTGCTCAATTTCGCCCATGCCGCGTTTTACATGCTGGGCGCTTATCTGGCTTACAGCGTCAGCGGCTGGCTGGGCTTCTGGCCAGCGCTGCTGCTGGCACCGCTGGGCGTGGGGCTGCTGGGCGCGGCATTCGAGCGTGTTGGCCTGCGCCGGGTGCGGCGTTTCGGGCACATGTCCGAGTTGCTGGTCACCTTCGGGCTGTCTTACATCCTGATCGAGCTGGTAGAGATGGTCTGGGGTCGCAGTTCGGTCGACTACCGCGTGCCACCTGCGCTGGATGGGCCGCTGTTCACCTTGTTTGACACCCAGTTTCCGCTGTACCGGGCTTTCATGATGGCTGTGACGCTGGCCGTGCTGGGTGCCCTGGCGCTGCTGGTACGCACCCGTACCGGGCTGGTGGTGCGCGCGGCGCTCACGCACCCGGACATGGCGCAAGCGCTCGGTCACAACGTGCCACGCGTGTTTACCTGGGTGTTTGGAGCGGGTTGCGCGCTGGCCGGGCTGGCCGGGGTGCTGGGCGGCAATGCGTTTGTGACCGAGCCTGGCATGGCGCAGGCGCTGGGCGGCGTGGTGTTTGTGGTGGTGGTGGTGGGAGGGTTGGGCTCGTTGAAGGGCGCGTTTGCCGCCTCCCTGCTGATCGGGCTGCTGCAGACGTTTGCCGTGGCCCTGGACGTGCCGCTGTTGCCCTCACTCAAGATCAGCCAGCTGGCACCGGTATTGCCCTATGCGGTGATGGTTTTGACGCTGATTGTCCGGCCCAACGGCTTGATGGGGAGTGCGCAGCGTCATGCCGGGTATTGATGGGTTTGAGCCGTGGGTGTTGACGTGAATCGCCGCAGTGGCTTGTCGGTCACGCTCGTCCCAGAAAAATTGTCGCGACTGGCGGTGTGGGGCGGTTACGCGTTGCTGCTGGCGCTGGCACCGCTGTTGCTCCACAGCAGCCTGAGCCAGTCTTTGCTGAGCCAGATGGGTATCGCCATCATTGTCTGCCTGAGCTACAACCTGTTGCTGGGCCAGGGCGGCATGGTGAGCTTTGGCCATGCGGTGTATTCGGGCATGGGCGCGTTTCTGGCCATCCACACGCTCAACCGGGTCAGTGGCGGCTGGCCCTTGCCGGTGAGTTTGATCCCGCTGGTGGGCGGCTTGGGCAGCGCGCTGTTGGCAATGGCACTGGGCTGGGTCACGACCCGGCGCGCTGGCACCGCGTTTGCCATGATCACCTTTGGCATGGGTGAGCTGGTCTGGGCAGCGGCGCTGGTGCTGCCCGGTTTTTTTGGCGGCGAGGGTGGTGTGGCTGGCAACCGCGTGGCGGGCAGCGCGGCTTTGGGCCTGACGTTTGGGCCGCAAATCCAGCTGTATTACCTGATTGCGCTGTACACCTTTGTCTGCACGGGGCTGATGTTAGCACTGACCCGCACGCCGCTGGGGCGCATGCTGAACGCCGTGCGCGACAACCCCGAGCGTGTGGCTTTTGTCGGCTACAACCCGCAGCGTGTGCGTTACATGGTGTTTGTCATAGCCGCTTTTTTCGCCGGTATCGCAGGCTCTCTGTCGGCCTTGCACTATGAAATGGTGAGCAGTGAGGTGTTCAGTGGCAGCCGTTCAGCGGCCTATCTGCTGTTCACCTTTGTGGGTGGTTCGACCCGGTTTGTCGGGCCGATCATTGGCGCGGTGCTGATGGTGCTGGCCTTCGGGCTGCTGCCGGGGCTGACACCGGCCTGGCTGCTGTATCTGGGCGTGATTTTTGTGGCGATGGTGATGCTGGCCCCCGGCGGTGCGGCGGCGCTGGGGCTGGCCGGGTGGCGGCGGGGTCAGCAGCGTGCGTGGCGGCAGCAGTGGCCGTGGCATCTGGCGCAGCTTGCTGCGGGTTTGATAGCTGCCAGCGCAGGCGTCGCCTGGGTTGAGATGACATATCGCTTGCAAAACCTTGATATGTTGGGGCCAGTGGTGTGGTGGCTGGGGATGTCGCTGGATGCCCGCAGCCCGACCAGTTGGATGACAACGGGGGGTATCGGTCTGCTCGGTGCGGGGCTGTGGCTGGTCAGCCAACGCGCTCTAAGCCGCCAGAACGATTTGCTGGCCGGTGTGTCGTCAACAGGCTTAGATGGCGACATCGCGGGTGACATCTCGGTACAGAAAGGCTGGCCATGACCCGCGCCGTGACCGTTCCGACGGGTTTTTCAGCCGGCACGCCGGCACTGGAACTCCACGCCCTGTTTAAGAGCTTTGGCCCGGCCGAGATCATCCGCAACATCAGCCTGACGGTGCAGCCTGGTGAGCGCTTGGCCATCATCGGCCCTAACGGTGCGGGCAAATCCACGCTGTTTGACCTGATCAGTGGTCGCCATGCGCCCGGCAGCGGCCAGATCTGGCTCGGTGGCCAGCCCATTGACGGCAAAAAACCGTTTGAGATCAACCGCCTGGGCCTGTCGCGGAGTTTTCAGATCAGCCAGCTGTTTCCTGCTTTAAGCGTGTTCGAGAACCTGCGCTGCGCCATGTTGTGGCAGCAGGGGCTGGGCTACAGCTTCTGGCGGTCGCTCACCAAACTGACCGGCACCAACGCACGCACCCGCGCCCTGATGCAGCGCCTGCAACTGCAGGAGGTCTGCGACACGCCCGCCCAGCACCTGAGTTACGCCCAGCAGCGCGCGCTGGAACTGGGCATGGCGCTGGCCAGCGACCCGGCGGTGTTGCTGCTGGACGAACCCACAGCCGGCATGAGCAGATCGGAAACCGAACAATTCATGGCGTTGATCGACGAGTTGACTGCAGGTAAAACGCTCCTGCTCGTAGAGCACGATATGGCCGTGGTGTTTGGGCTGGCGACCAAAATTGCGGTGATGGTTCAGGGCGAACTGCTGGCTTTTGACAACCCCGAGGCGGTGCGCGCCAATCCGCTGGTGCAGCAAGCCTATTTGGGCCATCCGCAGCCGCAAGCGAAGAAAGAAGTCTGACAAACCATGTTGAGCATCCAGGACCTCTTTGCAGGCTACGACAAAAGCCGGGTGTTGCACGGCGTGTCGCTGCAGGTGAACGCGGGCGAGGTGGTGGCGCTGCTGGGGCGCAACGGCTCGGGCCGGTCCACCTTGGCCAAGGCCATCATGGGCCTGGCGGCGGCGCGGGGCAGCATCACTTGGCGGGGGCAGGAATTGCTGGGCCAAACCACGTTTGCGATCGCCCGCGCCGGGCTGGGCTACGTGCCTGAAAGCCGCGACGTATTCCCGGACTTGACCGTGGCGCAAAACCTGATGCTGGGTCAAAAGCGCGGTGCCAAGGGTGGCCGCTGGTCGCTGGCGGATATAGACGACCTGTTCCCGCAACTGCAACAGCGTTCAGGTGTCAAAGCAGGTGTGTTGTCTGGTGGCGAGCAGCAAATGCTGGCCCTGAGCCGCACCTTGATGGGCAACCCCGACCTGATCATCATCGACGAGCCCACCGAGGGCCTGGCTCCGCAACGGGTGGCGCAGGTGGGTGCGTTCCTGACCACGCTCAAGGCCAAAGGTGTGGCTGCGCTGCTGATCGAGCAAAAGCTCACCATCGCGCTGGAGGTGTCTGACCGCTGCCTGGTCATGGGCCAGGGCCGGGTGGTGTTTGATGGCACACCCGCAGCGCTGCTTGACAATGCGGCAGTGCGCCGGGAATGGCTGGCGGTGTGAGCAGAATGCCTGCAGAAAGGCAGCAAAGTGGGTTACGCCCTGAACATATGAGCTACTCTTTACGTCGAATTTTCTTGTGTTTCTTTCTTGCAGTGATGCTGCCATTGAGCAGCCAGGCCCAGGTGCCGGAAAAATGTGTTTCCACCGTCGCTGGCTTGAAGCAATTGCTGAACGATCCGGCATTCCCTTTGCATTGGGAAGAGACCACCATGGACGACGGCAAGCCCCTGATGGTGACGATTTCAGAAAAAAGCGGCGCTGCATCCGTGGAATTCGTCAAACGCGACAAAGGGCTGTGGGCAGATATTTCTGGCCAGATCTGCCAAGCGGGCACCGATCTGGAGATCAGATTTACCGCAGAGCAAATTCACTTTGGGCCCGCTGCCAGCTGGATTCTGCGCTATCTGATGGGTAGCGGTGGAAAGTTCACCTTGACAAGGCTAGGCCCCAAAGAGCTGCGCGTGGCGACCACTGGCTGGAGCGGCATTTTTGTCCCGGCTGACAGCTAAGACTTGATTCAGTTTGCCAGGCTGATAACAACACCTGGCTGAGTTGTGCGGTGTGCCGATCCTGGAGATCTCCCTCGCATGAGTTGATATCTGTTCAGAACGCGGCCGTGGTCGGCCAGTGCTGTCGCGTTCATCGCACCAAGGGTTCACCCGCAGCCTCATTGGTCGGCAAACTCCCTACAATAAAAGCACGACCGTTCTATTTATCAAAGGAGTCAGCTCATGACGACAAACTACGCTGTGCAAGGCCGCGTTGCCGTGCTCACGCTCAACAACCCGCCGGTCAACGGCCTGGGGCTGGCCACCCGGGTGGCGCTCACCGACGGACTGGCCCGCGCGCTCGCCGACGATGCCGTCCAGGCCATCGTCATCACCGGTGCAGGCAAGGCCTTTTCGGGCGGCGCTGATATCACCGAATTCGGTTCGCCCAAAGCCTTTGCCGAGCCGAATCTGCTCAGCGTGATCCTGGCGTTGGAAGCATCCACCAAGCCGGTGATTGCTGCCGTGCACAGCGTGTGCATGGGCGGCGGGCTGGAACTGGCGCTGGGTTGCCATTACCGCATCGCCGCGCCGGGTTGTCAGGTGGCGCTGCCCGAGGTCAAACTCGGCCTGCTGCCCGGTGCCGGTGGCACGCAGCGCCTGCCGCGCGCGCTTGGCGTGGAGCCTGCGCTGAACATGATCGTCAGCGGCGAGCCGGTCAAGAGCGAGATGTTGGCCATGCTGCCCGGCCAGCAGCTGTTCCAGAAGATCGCTGCGTCGTCGCAAAGCCTGATGGATGAAGCACTGGCCTATGCCTTGGAGGTGGCCGATGTGCGCCCCCTGCCGCAGGTGCGCCAGTTACCGTGCAGCCACCCGCAGGGCGATGCCTATTTCCAGTTCGCGCGCAACATGGTCAAGGGCATGGCCAAGAACTTCCCGGCACCGCTCAAGTGCATTGATGCCGTGCAGGCGGCCACGCAAAAGAAGTTTGACGATGGCATGGCCTTTGAGCGCGAGACCTTCCTGAACCTGATTTGGACGCCTGAGCACCGCGCGCTCAAACATCTGTTCCTGGCCGAGCGGGCAGCGTCCAAATTGCCAGATATCCCCGCAGATACTGTGCTGCGCGATATCAAATCCGTAGCGGTGATTGGCGCGGGCACCATGGGTGGCGGCATCGCCATAAACTTTTTGAACGCCGGCGTGCCGGTCAAGATTCTCGAAGCCAAGCCCGAAGCACTGGAGCGCGGTCTGGCCACCATCCGCAAAAACTACGAGTCGCAGGTCAAAAAAGGCAAGCTCAAACCCGACAAGTACGAGCAGCGCATGGCCTTGCTCAGCACCACCCTGAGCTACGACGACTTGAAAGACGCCGATCTGGTGATCGAAGCCGTGTTTGAACACATGGGTGTGAAAGAAGCCGTGTTCCGCGAACTGGACCGCGTGATGAAACCCGGCGCGATTCTGGCCAGCAACACCTCCACGCTGGACCTGAACCACATTGCTGCCCTGACCGGTCGGCCGCAAGATGTGGTCGGCCTGCACTTTTTCAGCCCGGCCAACATCATGAAGCTGCTGGAAGTGGTGCGCGGCGAGAAAACCGCCAAAGACGTGCTTGCCACGGTGCTGGCACTGGCCAAAAAGATTAAAAAGACGGCGGTGGTGTCGGGCGTGTGCGACGGTTTCATCGGCAACCGCATGGTGGACCACTACATCCGCCAGGCCGGTTTTTTGCTGGACGAGGGCTGCACCCCCGCGCAGGTGGACAAGGTGATGGAGAAATTCGGCTTTGCCATGGGCCCGTTTCGCATGAGCGATCTGGCAGGCAACGACATCGGCTGGGCCATCCGCAAGCGTCGCTACGTTGAAATGCCGCAGATGAAATACAGCAAAACCGCCGATTTGCTGTGTGAACAGGGCCGCTTTGGCCAGAAAACCGGTGCCGGCTGGTACGACTACGTGCCCGGCAAGCGCGACGCAGTGCCCAGCGCGCAGGTGGTGAAGATGATTGAAGACCATCGCGCCGCACTGGGCATCACCCCGCGCAAGATTTCTGAGGACGAGATCGTGCAGCGGCTGGTTTATGCGCTGATCAACGAAGGCGCGCGCATTCTGGAAGACGGCATTGCCAACAAATCCAGCGACATCGACATCGTTTACATCTATGGCTACGGCTTCCCGGTGCACCGGGGCGGCCCCATAAACTACGCCAACGAAGTCGGCCTGTTCAACGTGGTGCGCGCCATGCAGCGTTTTGCGCAAAACCCGCTCGACGATGCCGCCTTCTGGCAGCCAGCGCCGCTGCTGGTTAAGCTGGTAGCCGAGTCCGGAAATTTATAAGAAATCAGCCTCCAGCCCTTATTCTTAAAGCGCTGACAGCTATCAATTAAGGAACATATCATGACATCTGCCGTCATCGTCTCCACCGCCCGCACACCGCTTGCCAAGAGCTGGAAGGGCGCTTTCAATATGACCCACGGGGCCGCGCTCGGTGGCCACGTGGCGCAGCACGCTATTCAAAGAGCCGGGCTTGACCCCGCCGAGGTGGAGGACGTGATGATGGGCTGCGCCTTCCCCGAAGGTGCCACCGGCAACAACATCGCACGCCAGATCGCGCTGCGCGCCGGTTGCCCGGTGAGCGTGCCCGGCATCACCATCAACCGCTTCTGCTCGTCGGGCCTGCAGACCATCGCGATGGCATCCCAGCGCGTGATCGCGGGTGAGGGCGATATCTTTGTAGCTGGTGGGCTGGAGAGCATCTCATGTGTGCAGCAGGAGATGAACACACACATGATCACCGACCCCTGGCTACTGGCCCACAAGCCCGAAATCTATTGGACCATGCTGCAAACCGCCGAAACCGTGGCCAAACGCTACGGCATCAGTCGGCAAGCTATGGACGAGTACGGCGCGGCCAGCCAGCAGCGTGCCACCGCCGCGCTGGAAGCGGGCCTGTTCACCGCCGAGATTGCGCCCATCACCGTCACCATGGGCGTGGCCGACAAAGTGATGGGGTTAAGCACCAAGGAAGTCACGGTGAGCCAGGACGAAGGCATCCGCCCCGGTACCACTTATGACGGCATCAAGGACCTGCGCTCCGCCTTGCCCGGCGGTCTCATCAGCGCCGGTAACGCCAGCCAGTTTTCCGACGGTGCGGGCGCCGTTGTGGTGATGCATGAAGACGTGGCGCAGCGCAAAGGCCTGCAACCGCTGGGGCGCTTTCTGGGTTTTGCGGTGGCCGGTTGCGAGCCCGACGAGATGGGCATTGGCCCGGTGTTTGCCATCCCCAAGGTGCTGGCCAAGCTGGGCCTGAAGGTAGACAACATCGACCTGTGGGAGCTCAACGAAGCCTTTGCGGTGCAGGTGATCTACTGCCGCGACAAGCTCGGCATCAACAACGAGCGCCTAAACGTCAACGGCGGTGCCATCGCCGTCGGCCACCCCTACGGCATGAGCGGCCAGCGCCTCACCGGCCACGCCCTCATCGAAGGCAAACGCCGTGGTGCCAAACGTGTAGCCGTCACGATGTGCATTGGCGGCGGCATGGGGGCCTGCGGGGTGTTTGAGATACTGTGAGACCTTGCGGGACAGACCTACAGTGACACGAAGTGCACTTTGCTCTGTCCCCAACAAATTGTCGGATGTTGGCTGTCCGACCTTGCGGGACAGACCAACAGTGGCACGCAGTGCACTTTGCTCTGTCCTCAACATTTCGTCGGATGTCACCGCGTATTGCCACCTGCTGATGCCGGTGGTATTCTTCTCTGATGGGAAATTTGGAGAATTTGATGCGCACCACCGTCACCATTGATGATCAACTGATGGATCAGTTGATGCAAACCACCGGCGAGACATCCCCCGCCAAGGCGTTGCGGCAGGCTGTTCAGGTCTATGTTCGCCAGGCTCGCGTCAAAAAGCTGCTGGCCCTGCGCGGTCAGGTGCCGCTGGAAGACAACTGGCGTGAGCTGCGTTCACTTGATGTGACGCTCTTGCCAAACAGCGACGCGGCGGCATCATGAAACAGGTGCTGGTGGATACCTGCGGCTGGATCGACTTCTTGCGTCAGCCGCAGGGCACGCTGGGTGACCAGGTGGCGGCCTTGCTGGCCAGCGACGAAGCAGCCACGTGCGGTGTCACCCAGGCCGAGTTGCTGCAGGGCGCCAAGGGCCGCAAGGAACAGGCGCAGCTGGACTTTTTGCTGGCCAACGTCGCCTGCCTGGACATTACCCCCGCAGACTGGCTCAGCGCAGGGCTGGCGCTGCGTGAAACCCGCGCGCAGGGTTTGCAGATCCCCTTGACCGACGCGCTGATCGCTGCCTGCGCACGCCGAAACTGCGTTGCGGTGCTCACACTCGACCGGCATTTTCAGCATCTGGGTGTGGAACTTGTTTGACACAAAGCTGGCGCAGAGAAGGATAAAGTGGGCTAACATCTTGGTGCTTTAACACCAAGGCAAGAAATCACATGAGCCGTTTAACGATCACCTTGTCTGAGCCGCGTTACCGGGCGCTCAAAGAAGCCGCTGCCCAGCGCGACAAGACCATTGGGCAACTCATTGACGAGAGTCTGGATTTCTACGGCATCAAATCGCGCGAGCAGGCGCAAGACCTGGTGCGCCGCGCGCGTGAGCGCTGCAGCCTGAACGATGATCAGGCCATGGCATTGGCCCTGGATGCCCAGCGCGCAGCGCGCAGCGCTGGATGAGCCGTTTTTTTGTCATCGACACCAATGTGGTGGTGGCGGGTTTGCTAACCGCACATGCCGATTCGCCCGTGGCGCGCATTTTGGACGGCATTTTGGGTGCCAGCTTTGCGTTTGTGTTGTCTGAAGCGTTGCTTGCCGAGTACCGCGCTGTGCTGGCCAGGCCGCATCTGGCCAAGTTACATGGGCTAAGTGCAGACGAGTTGGACACCATCTTGCTTGAGCTGGCACGCCACGCCATCGTGCTGACCCCCGCCCAAAGCGATGCAACCCCCAAAGCCCCCGATCCCGGCGACCAGTTTTTATGGGACTTGCTGAGCAGCCGTGACGACCTCTTTCTGGTCACCGGCGACAAGCTACTGCTTCAAGACCATGCCATGCAAAGCCGGGTGATAACGCCAAAGGCATTTGTGACGCAGTTGTGATCCGATATGGCAAAAGCAATGACATTGTCATTACAAGCTGCTAAAGTCTCTGCTTTGAAGGAGACCGCTCATGCAGCCAGCCATTGATGCCAAACGCGAAACGCTGAACATCCGCATCCGCCCCGAAGTGCGCAGCCTGATTGACCGTGCGGCCAAATCGCGTGGCAAAAACCGCACTGACTTTATTCTGGATTCCGCCCGTCAGGCCGCCGAAGACGCGCTGCTGGACCAAGTCATCATGACCGTCAGCCCCGAGGCCTTCGCGCAATTTCAGGCCCGCCTGGACATGCCGCCCCAACCCAACGCGCGCCTGCGCCAAACCATGCTGACACCCGCGCCGTGGAAGCGTGCGTGACCTTGCAGGCACCCGTGCCTTTGAGCGCGGCCCAACAGACCGACGGATTTGCGTGTGGCACCGAAAGCCTTGACCAGTGGCTCAAGCGTCGCAGCCTCAAGAATCAGGCGCAGGGCGCGTCGCGCACCTATGTGGTGTGTGATACCAGCAGGGTGGTGGCCTACTACGCGCTGGCTTCCGGCGCGTTGACGGTGGCCGATGCCACCGGCCGGTTTCGTCGCAACATGCCCGACCCGATACCGGTGGTGGTGTTGGGTCGTCTGGCGGTGGACATGGCTTGGCAGGGCCAAGGCCTGGGCCGGGCGCTGATCCGAGATGCCAGCCTGCGCGTGCTGCAGGCAGCCGACACCATCGGCATCCGTGGCATGACCGTGCAGGCCTTGTCGGACGAAGCCCAGGCGTTTTATGAAGCCGTGGGCTTTGAGCCGTCGCCGCTGGAGCCCGGCCTGTTGATGATTTCACTGGCTGATTTGGCCGCACTCGCCCATTGACCCATGACCCCGCAAGACTTCATCTCCAAATGGGGCGCGCCCTGCGGCATCCCCGGCCCGGCGTTTGCGCTCAACGAAGAGCAGGGCGCGCAAAGCCACTTTCTGGACCTGTGTGAGCTGCTGGCCGTGCCCAAGCCCGGCAGTGCCGACGATTACCGGTTTGAAGAAAAAAGCGCAGTCATCGGTGGCAAAACTGGCTATGCCGACGTCTTCAAACGCGGCGTGTTCGCCTGGGAAAACAAGGCCCCCGGCAAAAACCTGGATGACGCGCTCAAACAACTGCTGACCTACAGCCTGGCGCTCTCCAACCCGCCGATTCTGATAGTGTCTGACCGCCTCACCATTCGCATCCACACCCAGTTCACCGGCCACCCGAGCCAGACGCACACCGTGGCGCTGACCGAGCTGGACCAGCCCGACAAACTGGCGCTGCTGCGCCGCATCTGGACTGCGCCCGAGAGTTTCAAACCCAAGGAAACCAACCGCGATATCACCGAGGCCGCCGCCAAAAGTTTTGCCACGCTGGCTGAGGGGCTGCGGCGGCGGGGTGCTAACCCGCAGCCGCGCTCGGAGCAGACGCCGGGGCCTCATATGCTGCGCTTTTTGAAATCGGCCCCGACATCCGCTCCAAGCACGACTGATGGCGAAAGCTCAGCCGCCACAGACACCGATGTCGCCAACCGCGTCGCCCACTTCCTGACCCAATGCCTGTTCTGCTTCTTCGTCGAAGACGTGGGCCTGCTGCCGGGGCAGATGTTCGAGCGCCTGGTCAGCAACCGCGCCATCACCCCGGCCAAGCTCACGCAGGCGCTGGCCGACCTGTTCAAAGCGATGGCCGATGGCGGCATGTTTGGCGCGGACGACATTGCCTGGTTCAACGGCGGCCTGTTCAAGCGCATTGACGTGCCGACGCTCACTATTCTGGACGTGACCGAGCTGCGCAACGCCGCCGGACTGAACTGGAGCGCCATCGACGTGTCGAACTTCGGCACGTTATTCGAGCGCGGTCTGGACCCCACCAAACGCAGCCAGTTCGGTGCCCACTACACCGACACCGCCACGATTGACCGCATCATCGACCCCGTGCTGCGCCGCCCATTGCTGCAAAAATGGGAGCTGTTAGCGCAGGATATACAAGGGCTACAGGCCAAAAGTACCAAAAAAGGTGACAAAGCCTACCGCGATGCCAAAGCTCGGTTCATCGGCTGGCTCGACGAGCTGGCCAACTACCGCATCCTCGATCCGGCCTGTGGCAGCGGCAACTTTCTGTTCCTCGGCCTCAAAGCCTTGAAAGACATCGAGCACCAAAGCCACCTGGACGCCGCCGCGCTCGGGCTGGACCGCGAGGCCGATCTGGTCACCGGCCCGCACAACGTGCTGGTCATCGAGCTCAACGAATACGCCGCCGAGCTGGCGCGCGTGACGGTGTGGATTGGCGAGCTGCAGTGGCGCATGGCGCACGGCTACGAGTTCAAGACCAACCCGGTGCTGGAACCGCTGGACCACATCGAGTGTCGCGATGCGCTGCTGAGTTTTGCGAAAAAATTGGGGTCGGATCCCGATTTCGCAAAGAGAAACTCGGGCTCTGACCCCATTTTTTCCGCTGCCCCCGATTCAGGAGAGGGTGTTCAGCAGCCCAGCCTTGAACCCGGTGCGCGGGCGGCGCAGATGCCGGGGCCTCATACGCTTCGCTTTTTGAAATCGGCCCCGACCTCCGCGCCACCCACGCCCCTGAGCGGTGAGGGTGCGTCGCAAGCTGTTGAGGAATCAATGGGGTCGGATCAAGTTTCCAGCCCAGCCGCAAGCCGACCCGAGGCGCTAGCAGAAATGGGGTCGGATCCCAATTTTGCAAAGCAAAACTCGGGCTCTGACCCCATTTCTGCGGGTTCGACCAAAGCCGTACCCCAAGTCACCGAGGCCCCCTGGCCCCGCGCCAACATCGTCATCGGCAACCCGCCTTTTCTGGGCGGCAGCAAAAAACGCCGCGAGCTGGGTGACGACTATTTTGACGCGCTGGACACCGTCTTTTCAGGCCGCGTCCCAGGCGGGGCGGACCTGGTGTGCTATTGGTTTGATAAGTCTCGGGTAGCCATTGAGCGCGATGGGTTGGACGCTGCCGGGCTGGTTTCAACCCAATCCATTCGCGCTGGCTCAAACCGGGCTGTGTTGACTGCGATCTGTGCGAGCACCCAAATTTTTGATGCATGGAGCGATGAAGCCTGGGTAAACGAAGGTGCGGCCGTTCGGGTTTCACTGGTCTGCTTCGGCCGGGATTCAGTCGCTGTATCGCTTAACGGTGAAGCCGTTAACGCGATTCATGCCGACTTGTCCAGTGGAGTTGGAATGGATGTGACACACACCTGTGCGCTGCCACAAAACATCCGGGTGAGTTTTGAAGGTGCCCAGAAAAACGGTCCATTCGATGTTTCGGGCGAAATTGCAAGACGTTGGCTGGCGTTGCCGAACCCGAATAGCCTGAGCAATGCACTGGTGCTTAAGCCATATTTGAACGCGGCGAATGTCACTGGACGCCACGCTGACTCATGGATGATTGATTTTCACGGTCTGGGCTCTCCATTTAACCGGAGTTAGTGCCCCGCCTCCATGGCCGGCCTTGGGGAGGCATCTCCAGGCTGTTCGGATGCCCTCGTTGCGTTGGTGGTTTGGGGGACACCGTCCT
>CAIVHU010000126.1 GCA_903905735.1 uncultured beta proteobacterium | reverse complement strand
GGCTTTGAGACACTGGAGGCGGCGCGTGAATGGGGTGCGGCGTTTGTGCACTGGTATAACCTGGAGCACAAGCACAGCGGCATCCGTTACGTGTCGCCGCAGCAGCGCCATACCGGTCAAGACCATGCCATTCTGGCTGCCCGACATGCGCTGTACACCGAGGCCAAGGAGCGCCATCCGGCACGCTGGGCACGCCATACGCGGGACTGGAGCCCTGTCGGCCCAGTCACCCTCAACCCGGAACGTGACGCCGTTATTGCGCAGCACGTTGCGCAAAAGCTTATTCAGCCGTTGGCTGCGTAAATTAGGCGACAACTACCTTGACGCGCGCCGAAAGTGACAGGACCTTGAACCATAACAATGTCCGCCACCCGCCCTCGTTTCCACGCCACCGATTCTGTTAGAAGGCGATGTGGCAGGTTTTTACACGAATCTTACCGACAGGCCTGCTACGCCCCCGGCACGCCCCTGAAAGTCTTGCGGCGCGCTTGAAGGAATCCGATTCAGGTCCCAATACAACCAAGGAACTTGCGCAGCGCATTGTGCGGGGTCCTCTTAATTTTGGGTACGCGTGGAGGTTGCTGAAAGTCATGGGAGTGCGTACGCTGGACCTTTCCTGCGCGGACCCCAAAAGGCGCAAAAAGTGCACGAGGGCCCCATCCGGGTGGGCCGTGCCTCTGCGACCCCATCGCTGTCACAGCGCGCTATGGGGACGACAAAGCGCGCGAAACCGAATGGAACAGTACCACGACTCCTGTATGCATGTCGGCGGTCACCGGGAAAGTCAGCCCGTTCATCCTCGATTGGTATCGAAGTGGAAAGCGCCGGTCAGGAGGAACGGGCCGGTTTTCGCCGGTATTCTCCGGGTCTTTGTTCCCGTAATGAAGGGAGTTGAGCGTGACACACCATGCGGGGGCTATCGGGGCTATTGATAAGCCTGCTTGTACGGCGTCGCTCCAAAGTGACTCAAGGTCGTGCACTTTCGGGGCCTCACCTGGGCTCTCAGGACTGCTATTATTTCGCGCAAGAAATGCCTTCAATATGCATTCGACAATCTGCCCGCCCAAGAGCGACGTTGCCCTCACGTGCAAGTCTCCAGAAACAGCCAGCAACTCAAATGACGGGAGAAACGCTTCCACGCTTGCCATGTAGCCCTGCTCTGGGGTTACTGCGGATATTCGTGGCATGGGGATGAGCATATTGCGAGCAAATCAAGTTGATAAAGACACTTTCAGCCACACCATAGCCTCGTCCAAGTCCAGATAGTGACTGGCATATGCTTTTCTCAGAAGTCCGTCTGATAGCGCCCAGTCCCACTTTTCTCGCTGAAGATTCTCAACGTTTTGCAACAGCATGTCTAACGACGGTAGCTCGTCAACAGCCGCGTCAATGAGTGCGTCAAGTACATCTTCAGTTGTGCGTTTTCCTTTAATTACCTCGACACCGGGTCCGGATGGGGTTGCAGTGAAACCGCGCTGAATCAGCAAGCAGGCAATGGCCTCATTGCCGGCGTCACCCAGCCAGGTCATTAGCATCACTTCCGCCCCCTGGTCGATTGCAACTTGGTGGGATAGTCCCATGCGCTTGTAACAGTCTTGGGCCTCGGCCAAGAACCTTGTGGCAGCAGCGTCTAAAAACGCGGGTGATTCGCCATCTTCAAGCAGTTGGCGCATGCGCTGTCTAACGTGTGTATGCGTGCGCCCGGTGCCACCCGAAAACAAAGGGGGCACTCCCCCTGAAGTGCGGGTGACGTAAATGGTCTTTTGCTGTTCGTCTACCTCGTCCACGCGCCACGTTTTGCCTGCAAATAAGATGCGCTGGCCCACGGTCATCATTTGTGAGACAGGCACAGTTCCCAGAGTCTTGCCTCCGGCAACAAGTCGAAACTCCTCGTCTGCGGCGAACGCGGCATAAAAGCTGTAGTGGTTGACAAATTTCTCGCCAACACGGCCATGCAACAGTACGCCGGATGAGTCCTGCACAAGAAGCTCTTTCTGCCCCAAATGCCTGAGCAACTCCGTGAACTCCGCTCTCGAAACCTTTGCGAAAGGCGTTCCTTCGGCGCACAGAAGCCCATACAGCTGCCCTGCAGTTGCTCCTCCAGTTTGGGCTATGGACGACAGCAGCTGTTGAATCAAAGTCGAAAGGTGCGCCCCCTGCACACGCGGAGGTTCAAACCAGTTTCCCAGTAGCAGGGATACTTGCGCGGCCAGTTGTACCGTTTCCAGCCGCAGTTTGGTTTTCAGCGACGAATCAGCGGCCAACGCATCCTCAATGCAATAGCCCCGCAAAATTGCAGGCTCACCCTTGCGTCGCCCGGAGCGGCCCAGGCGCTGGCGCAGACTGGCGACTGCAGGGGCTGGACCAATCTGGGCTACGCTTTTGACTGCACCGATGTCAATGCCTAACTCCAGTGTGTTCGTGCAAATGGCAGTTGCGGGAAACTCCTTCTGCTTTAGGGCGGCTTCAGTTTCTGCGCGAATCTCTTTAGACAAGCTTCCATGGTGCGGCCAAAACTCATTGGGAACCTTGTTGGCCGCGCAGAGCTTATTCAGCAGGTGCGTATATCGCTCAACTTGACGCCGCGAATTGGGAAAAACAAGGTTGTTCGAGCCACGCAAAAACTTGAATAGGTGTAAGCCCACTTGAGCGGGGGTTATAGGCTCGGGCTCATCCCCGTCGCCGTTTGCCCGGACGAACAATGGTTCTTCGTATCCCTTAAGCAGAATTTTTAGCGCAACACCGTCGGACTGAGATACGACCATCGCCACTTCACCCGCGTGACCCGGGCGCAAAAAATCAGCGGCTAGCCGCATGTCGCCGAGCGTGGCGGATAGCCCAATGCGTGGGACTGTCCTGCCCATGGATTGCTCGATGCGGTGCATCAGCGACTGAAGCTGCTTGCCCCGTTCTGACCCTATGAACGCGTGGAGCTCGTCAATGACAAAGTAGGCTGTATGCTGGAACACGGCGGCCACCGACGAGCCCCGGTTGCAGAGCAACGCCTCTAACGATTCAGGCGTAATCAACAGCACGCCATTTCGCTTTGTCAAAAAACGTGTTTTTCTGGATGACGAAATGTCTCCATGCCAGGGCCAGACAGGGATTTCCAAGCTTTCACAAAGACGTTCGAGCCGGCCAAACTGGTCATTGATAAGCGCCTTCAAGGGACTGATGTAAACAATCAGTCCCGATATGTCGTTCTGCAAAAGGTGGGTCAATGCCGGGAAAAAAGCAGCCTCGGTCTTTCCCGCAGCGGTGGCGGCGGCAACGATGACGTCTCGGTCGGCTTTGACGATGAGTGGGATGGCCAGTTCCTGCGCATCCCTGAGCTCGGCCCAGCCCTCAGCCCAGATGAAGCGCTGAATGCGCTCGTCCAGAAGGTGAAACGAAGAGCTGGACTCACTCATGCCTGGTTGGAGGAAGTGCTAGGCGAACGCGCTACTAAAGCTTGAACGAAGCCAGTTCTTCGTCGTCGTCAACCGCCAAATCAACGGCCCCGCCATTGTCGGTAGCTACTTCAATTCCACCTAGCAGGGACTCCCATTGCGCACCAGCGTTCTGCTCCAGCACAGCTAGTAGGTTTACGAAGGACGTAATGGTTGTTCGTGGCGTTCGGAAATAGGTGTTTCCAATACGATTGGAACAATGCTCCATGAAGCTGAAAATCCCGTTGTCCGGCAACAGGTGTTTGCTGGCATCGCCACCAGCGTAGACATGCCGGACTTTTTGCAGCAAAACATAAAAATCCTCAGGCGTCAGGCTAGATAGCCGTACCACAGGGCCGCTGAAGTCAACCAGCTCGCCTGACGCAAAGGTATTCTGCGCCAGCCTGCTTTGAAGGGCTGGGTAGCTGTACAAGCCCCGACGTGTGTCCAGCAGGAACTCGGGGGTGCCCCCGAGCACAAAGCCTAGGCCCACTGCCGTGCCTTGGAGTGAGTCGTTCAGGATGCGCAGTATCTGCTCGTAATTGGCATTACGGGCCTGCGTGTTGGCCAGTTTGTAAAGGTTGACCAGCTCGTCCAGGCTCACCAACAAGCCTGCAAATCCCGCTAGGCGGACAAACCGTGCCATCAGCTTGAGCTGGTCGTACATGGATGCATCGTCCACGATGCTGCGCACACCGAGGGCATGCTTTGCGTCAGTTCTTGTTGAGAATTCGCCTCTTAACCAGCGAACGGCGTCGGACTTTAGCTGGTCATTGCCGTCCTCGAAGCCGCGGCAATAGGCCGCAATGATGTCCGCAAAATCGTAGCCATTTACCAACTCGGTCAATTGTTCAAGCTTTTGCCGAACAACGGCATCGGTAGTCAACCCAGCGACCTTTGCTTCGCTTTTGGCGGTAGAAATGAACTTCTCGACGATGCCTGGCAGGGCGCCACCATCCGGCTTGGTACGCGTCGACATGTTGCGCATCAGTTCTGCGTACAACGAACGAGCCTGACCGCCGCTGGCGTGCAGCCGCCGGTCGGGGTTCAAGTCAGCGCTGGCCACGACCAACTTCTTTTCTAGCGCCACTGCACGCACCAGATTCAGGAAGAAGGTCTTGCCGGCCCCGTACTCGCCAATGACCGCCCTAAAGCCAGAGCCACCGTCGGAAATTCGGTCGATGTCACTGACCAGGGTCTCAATTTCACGCGTTCGGCCTACTTGGATAAGGTGTTGCCCCGAGCGTGGCACCACGCCAGCGCGCAGAGACTGGATAACGGCATCGCGGTCTTTGGGACGAATAATAGTTGTCATGCTTCGATTTTCTCCAGGGCATCAGTGCG
This sequence comes from uncultured beta proteobacterium, assembly GCA_903905735.1. Lineage (GTDB taxonomy): Bacteria > Pseudomonadota > Gammaproteobacteria > Burkholderiales > Burkholderiaceae_C > Rhodoferax. The sequence goes on along the minus strand of CAIVHU010000126.1, from coordinate 4,953 downwards.
GACCTCAACTGGGTCATCACCTTCAGTTAACGGCATGTCGTGCGCGTCGAATGATGCTTCGTTGATGCGTTCAAGCGCGCCATCCAACATGAGCTCCAGGTCCTCCGCGACGTCCAGCAGCTCTTGACGGCTCCATTGCGGTCGAGACAACAGCATGCGTGCCAATGAGCTGTGAGCTTCGTCAAGGCCCAGCAGCCCATGAGGCGGAGCAGTTTCGGTGGCAGGAGCGTCGTCAATCGGCTCCGGCACCAGCACTGGCATCGGCTGTGACTCGTCCTCACTGAAAATTCCGGCCAACAAGGCGGAAACCCTTTCGGTGTCTTTTTGCAAGGCCGCGATACGTGCCGGGTCAAGCTTGAATCCGGTGGACGGTGTACCCGCGACGGACGAGACCGCGACCGCGCCTGACGTCGCAGCGTGCACATCGCTAAACACTTTTTTGGAGTCAACCCCAAGAACTTTGTAGACCTTTTCCAGCATCTTGACTTCGGCTGGTGAAACTGTGCCGTCTGCCTGAGCGACGGTTGCCATGAACGCGGCAATAGCTTCCTTGGAAGCCGATGGGAGAGGGTCAAGCCGCTTCTTCAAGGATGAGAGCGGTACGGGAGCTGTCGCCAAAAGTTTCAAATGAGCTAGCAGCCGCTGATGATGACTTGGCGCCAGGTGGGTCCAGGACTCAACTTGAGCGCGTAAGTGATTCATTTCTTGTTCGCTGAACTCGCCATCAGCTGCGGCTACTGCAGAAGCCAGCTGCAACGTCAGCAGCGCAGCTTGATACGCCGGGGCATTTCGAATGATGGGCTCATCCGGATTGATTAGAAACAAAATGACTTTGTCTTCCGGCTTGGGCGCGGGTGCGCCACCGAGCACGTCAGGCTCCATGGCGACACTCATTGATTCAAGCACTCGCGCCAAGCCTTGAACTTTGTCCCTTGTAAGGGGCGGTTTAGTCGCTAGAGTCGAAAGCAGGTCCTGGAAGGACAGGGTCGTAACCATCCCCACCACGCCCACGCGGCTCTTGAGGTCTTTAAGCACGGTCCGCGCGCTCTCTGGCCACAGCGGCACCGGAAGTTGTAGCAGGCTCTCCAGGGACGCCGCTGCACTTGGATTACGCCCGATGGCGCGGCTGTAGGGCTCAAGCTCTTTCGTTGCGTCCTCTGCCAACAGATGCAACTTCTTAATGGGCGCCGTTAGGACTGTGACATCAGGCGTGTCGCCAAAGCTGAGTTTGATTTCGCCGTAACCGCGAAATCCCCCAGATGCTGGCCTGTAGACAAGTTTGAGCTTGGTCTTGTTTTTGGGCAAAACCATGCCGGTTCCAAAAGCGGCGTCATACTTGAGTTCAAAAAGCTTGGCGAACTCCCTTGCGCAACGGGTGGCTGGTGTTCTCAGCTTGGTGCTGGGGTCGAATTTCACCCAGGCAAGCGCGAGGTGCGCGGGTAGCGGCACTCCAGCCATGGCCGCTTGTCCCAGGGCAAGCCTGAGGTAAACCGGGATTTCCCAGGTTCGTGGAAACTCAGGTACCGGTTGGTTGTACAGCGCTGCCGAATGGCTGCTCAGCTTGACCCAGCCAAGTAACTCAGAAGCGTAATTTCTGAACGAATTCGATTTTTCTCCGTAGATTCCCAGGAGTCGCTCAAGCTCTTTGGCTATAGCGGGCAATTCGGCTTGTGCGACAGCATCTTTTGGGGCATCCAGGATTACCCGCCGTTCCAGCCCGTAAAAGTACAAGAATACGTAGCCAATATCAGCCTCTGGATGCTTTTTGCCGCCAGCTAGCCAGTTCAGGTATGCACGGCGTGCGGTGCTGGAAATCTGTGAGTAACTCGGCCAGTAATTTGTTTGTCGTTCCGTAAAGTCGCCTGTAGGCGAGATTGGCTTGAACGGGTCAATCAAGCAGGGGTCATCTTCACCATAGGGGGTTTTAAGCACTGTCCCGACGTAGACCATGCCCCCAGGTATCCACAATCCACCAACCTCCATGGATGCCCCGGGCGGAGCCCATTTGGCAGGACCGAATCCTTTGGGTGGTGCCGGTACGGCAAAGCTACTTGTTGGGGATTTCGGGGACGCCACAAAGACGGGCTTTTCGGCGGGCCGTGCTTCTGTTGTCGAAAAAGGAACTGGTTGCGTGGGCCGCTCCCACTCAGCAACCGACGGCACTTTTTCAGACTTAAAGGTCGGTTGTTCAGAACGCGTGGCTGGTAGGGCAGCAGACGGAGTTTTATTTTTTGAGAAAAAGTAAATGACGCCGCCAATTGCTGCGAGCACACCAAAGGCAATCCAAATCTCTTTTGGTACCGATGCAATGAGCGCCAGGGCAAGCCCGGCAATGACCAACCATCCGCTTCCAGAGCCTTTTTTCCCCGCCATATTTTTTCTCCCAAGTCGAAGAATTATCAATGACGCGTACAGGCCTTCTGCCAAAATTCGGCGGGATATTTGACGGGGTTGCCGCGAGACACGGGTTGCCGTTGTTTTCGTCCCCCAAATGGATGAACCACTGCTATTGACGGTCTCAATTAAGTTAATGAGTGAGGTCAATGAGGTGTTATTTGTCGGTGGCCGGCACTAACTTAACGCGCTATGCGATGGATGAGGGCTAGCCATCGGGGGTACCATGCGCGCGGATTTGGTCGCACACGCGAAGGAGGCACGCGCTCTCGCAGAGCGGCTCGCCCCGGACATGGTGGCGCAGTCAGCTGAGGCCATCACGCTGGAATTGCATAGCAGGCTCAATGCGGCCCAGGATGCCAATCTTGAGATAAAACGGCAGACCTTGGCCGTTGAGGCGGCAAAAGATAAGGTGCAGGAAGCGGCGGCGCGCCTGCAGAAGGCCAAGGCGCAGTTGGCTTCTCTGTTTGAACGTTCTGGTGCTACCTCGAATGTTGAGTTGGCTCAAATGATTGCCCATTCGGACCAGCGCCGGAACTTGCTTTTGGTGGCTGCAGCGTCACAGGACGCAGTGAGAGAAAGTGGTGATTCCTTGAGCCTGGAGTGCTTGCGGGCGGAGGCTGGTTCGGTCGATGCCGCGGCATTGGTTGTTGAACTGCAGGATTTGATTGACCAGGACGAGCAGCTGGTGAGCCAACGCCTAGAGTTGGCGCTACAAAAGCAGGCTGCTTGTGACGCATTGGATGCCATTGGCGGCTCTGGCGATGCCGCTTGTGCCGAGGGGCAGCGCCAGGAGGCGCTCGCCAAGATGGCTGAGGCAGTGGAGCGTTACATCAAGGTGTATACCGCCTCAAGGCTGCTGAAGTGGTCCATCGAACAATACCGGGAAGAAAAGCAGGGGCCGATGTTGACTTTAGCCAGTGATATTTTCAGTCGACTTACCCGGGGTTCATTTCAGCGATTAACGGTGGACTTCGAGAGTGACCCGCTCAAACTTCAGGGTCGCCGTACTGATGGCACCATGGTGGGCATTGATGGCTTGAGTGAAGGCACGCGTGACCAACTTTTCCTGGCGCTGCGACTGGCTGCTCTGGATATGCACTTGGACCAGGCCCATGCGCTACCCTTCATTGCGGATGATTTGTTCATCAACTATGACGACCAACGCTCGATGGCGGGCCTGGAAGCTCTGGGTGAGTTATCCCGAAAGACCCAGGTTATCTTCCTGACCCACCATGACCACTTGTTGCCGACGGTGAAACGGGTGTTCGGTGCCGGAGTCAATGTGGTGAATTTGACGGGCTGACCATCGGACTGCTACTCACTTGGCTAAGAGACTCTGCCAACGAGGCACTTGCCTGCTTGCTGCTTCGGCGCTGCTTCACCGCTACCCATTCAGGGCCGAGCGGCTAACGGGTTATATACTTTTGCCCTCAATACTGAATGAAGCTTGGCCTTCATAAACAACAATGAAACTTGAATGGCAAAGCAGTTACTCGATTGGTGATGCCGAAATTGATGCCCAGCATCAGGCACTGTTTGAGGCTGCTGGCCAGTTATTGGCATCAAGTGACAGGGACAGCAAACTCAATGGTGCCATCCGTCTCATGCGACTTACCCAGGAGCACTTTGAGCATGAAGAACAGGTTATGCGGCAAGTGGATTATCCTGACATGAGCACCCATTTCATCGAGCATACTGACCTTCTCTCACACCTAAATGGTTTCACTGAAAAAATTGCAGATGACACAGTGTCGAGTGGGGAGCTCGAAAATTTCGTGACTGCATGGCTTCAGACTCATGTCGCCATATCAGATGCCAAGTTGGTCGCTTTTTTATAGCAGAGTCTGACTTTCATTGTCCAATCAGGGCGACATGACATATGAACAGCCGCTCGACCAGGTGGCAGATACGGCAAAAATCAGAGGCAAAGCGTTAACTGCCCAGCGGTGCAACTTCCTGTTCACAAGGCAATTGTGAGTTCACATACCTGCAATTAGTAAAAAAGAGCCCGGCACTGAGGCCGGGCTGAATCTCTTGCGAGTCGCGCGAAGCGGAAGCGCGGGGGCGAAGGGGGGTCGCCCCACGGCAGAATTTAGTTATCCCAACTTAAGGGAGTCTTAATTGGGTCACGGGACGAACGATTGAGCGTGACGGACCTTTGTGCTTGCTTGTATGACGCTTTCGCTCGTACAAAATGGCGGCGCTGGTCTCGCCAATGAGTGAGCTTCAGCCACCAATGACACCCCCCTGCTTGATTTCCATGCATGGGGCCCAACATGGACGTTTCCCAAGGCTTCCTGAAAGGAACCAATCCTTATGCACAAATCACTTTATCGGCTGCTTGCCAGCCTGGTTATCGTTGTCTCTCTCATGGGAGCCGAGCTGGCCATGGCGCAGACTGAACCCACCATGAATCAGATTTATGCCACGGCACAGTCTGGCAAACTTGATGAAGCCCAGGTGATGGTGCAGCAAGTGCTGGTTGCGCATCCCAAGAGCGCCAAAGCCTTTTACGTTCAGGCAGAGCTGTCTGCCCGCCAAGGCAAGCTTGACCGT
>CAIVHU010000125.1 GCA_903905735.1 uncultured beta proteobacterium | reverse complement strand
ACTTTCTCGATGTAATTACGGCTGAAATCCGTAAAGCCGTCGTAATCAATATTTTCAACTAAAGTGCCATCGTTGATTCCATATGTTTGGCAGATTTACGCACGCGGATCAGGAAATCTGCACTTGGTTGACGCATCCGCATGCGCACATCATCTGGCGCGCATCTTTTTTATTGTTGAAGGAGTTTGAATGAGCATTACCTATAATCCGATCGGCCTGATGAAGGACATCAACGAGAACCTGGCATCGTTTCGCAAAACGCAAAGCGAAACCATGCTGGGATTTGGCCAGATGGCCAAGGCCGCGATGGCTGAGGGCACGGTCAGCATGAAACACAAGGAACTCATCGCCCTAGCGATTGGTGTCACCCAGCATTGCGGCGGCTGCATCGCATTTCACGTCAAGGCGCTGCACCGGCTGGGTTGCACCCGTGAGGAGCTTGAAGAAGCCATGGCCGTGTGCGTTTACATGGGCGGTGGCCCCGGCCTGATGAACGTGGCCGAGGCGCTGGATGCCTGGGATGCCATCGCCACCCCCAAGGCAGCGGCCTGATCGAAGCCCCCCCGGCCTGCCATCACGCGCAGGCCACCCAACTGACCCCGAACGCATGGCGCTTGCGGGGTCCTTTTTTATCTCACGTTCAGCTGCAAGGCCAGCTTGATGCCGTTTCTACCGCTGCGACCGCTGCCTGCCTGAATGAAGGCTGATGATCCTGCGCCTATAAGGAAAAAGGCCCCGGCCCCTTATGTTAAAAGCGCAGGCAGCTACAACTAACGCAGCAACCATTGCGCCATGGCCTGGGCCACTGCTTCGGGCTGCTCCAGCGTGGACATATGGCCACAGTGCGCCACGATGCTCAGTTGCGCATCGGCCAGCACATCGGCCATGGCCGCGTGCTGTGCGGGCGGGCTCCAGGCATCCTGCTCACCGGCGAGCACCAGCGTCGGACAGGTAATGTCGGGCAGCACCTCAGCTGCGTCCGGGCGCGTCAGCAGAGCTTGGGTCTGTGCGGCAAACTGCGCCGGGCTGCTGCGCTCCAGCATGTCCAGCACCGATTCAAACAGCGAACTGCCGAGCACATCCGCGTGCACCATGCCCGCCAACCATTGCCGACCCATGGCGCGCATGCCTTTGTCGCTGGCGAGTTGAACCAGCGCCATGCGCCCGGCCCGCTCCTTTTCGCCCGCCTCACGGTCAGCCAGCGGGTGAATTCCGGTGTCAAGCAACGCCAGATGCGATACCCGCTCGGGTGCCAAGCGCATCACCTCCAGCGCCACCCGGCCACCCATGGAATGCCCGGCCAGAGCAAAGCGCGCTGTCGGGGCAGTGGCCAGCACCTGGCGCGCCATGTCGGCCAGCGAATCCAGCAGGCCGTAGTCCACCACGACACAGTCAAACGTGGCCGACAGCGCCTGCACCTGGGGCATCCACACGGCAGCGTCACATATCAAGCCTGGGCAAAGCATCAAAATGGGCTTCATGGCTACTCCTATTCCACCCGCGTGATCGACGCGGGTTTGAAGCCCAGGTCCGCCAGCTTGCCCTTGCGGGCACGCGCAGCGCGGGCGTTGTTCAGGCTGCGGATTTCCAGCGTTTCATCGCGCACCTTGCCGCTGCGGCCAATGCCGTCGATGCGCACGCTGCGGTTATAGGCTGCGGCACCGGCCAGCGCGTCCAGGTCTTCCAGGTCGATCAGCATCAGGCCGCGCCCGCCGTTAGCCATGGTCTTGAGGTCGCTGATCTCGAAGGTCAAAATGCGCCCGCCGGTGGACGCGCAGGCCACGTGCGTGGCGGGCAACAGCGGTACTGAGCCGGATTCGCAAGCGACGATAGACGGCGCACACAGAGCTTCGCCTTCGTTAACCGTCACAAACGCCTTGCCCGCCTTGAACTTGCTGGCCATGTTCTCGACGCTGGCCAGAAACCCGTAGCCAGCCGAGCCCGACAGCAGCAGGCTCGCACTCATTGGCCCGGCAAAGTAATACAGCAGTTGTGTGCCGGTTTCGAGTTCGATCAGGCTGGTGATGGGCTGGCCATCTCCGCGCCCGCCGGGCAACAGCGACACCGGCACCGAATACACGCGGCCGTTGGATCCGAACGCCAGCAGGGTATCGATGGTGCGGCATTCAAAGGTGCCGTACAGTGCATCCCCCGCCTTGAAGGTGTATTCCGCCGGTGGCACCGCGTTGCCGGCACTTCCATTACCAGCAGCGCTTTTTTCCTTGGCCCAGCCTTTTTGCGCGCGGACCCAGCCCTTTTGGCTGACCACCACGGTGACGGGTTCGTCCACCACCTTGATTTCCAGCACCACCTTTTTCTCGGCCTGAATCAAGGTGCGGCGCGGGTCGGCAAAGGTTTTGGCATCCGCCTCAATTTCCTTGATCATCAGACGGCGCAGCGTGGCCGGGCTGCCCAAAATCTCTTCTAGCTTTTGCTGCTCGCCGCGCAGACCCGCCAATTCCTGCTCGATCTTGATGGCCTCCAACCGCGCCAACTGGCGCAGGCGAATTTCGAGAATATCTTCAGCCTGGCGCTCAGACAGCTTGAAACGCTCGATCAGCGCCGCCTTGGGCTCGTCCGACTGACGGATGATGACGATCACTTCGTCAATGTTGAGCAGCACCAGCGCCCGACCTTCCAGAATATGGATGCGTTCCAGCACCTTGTTCAAGCGATGGCGCGTGCGCCGTTCGATGGTGGTCTGGCGAAACGCGATCCACTCGGTGAACATCTGGCGCAGCGACTTCTGCGTCGGTCGCCCGTCCAGGCCGATCATGGTCAGATTGATCGGGCTGGTGGTCTCCAGACTGGTGTGCGCCAGCAGCGTGTTGATCAGCTCCTGCTGGCCAATGCGGCTGGTTTTAGGTTCACACACCAGACGCACCGCCGCGTCTTTGCTGGACTCGTCACGAACGCAGTCCAGTACCGACAACAAAGTGGCCTTGAGCTGGTTTTGCTCCAGCGTGAGCGCCTTTTTGCCCGCCTTGACTTTCGGGTTGCTGAGTTCTTCGATTTCTTCGAGCACGCGCTGGGTGCTCACGCCAGGTGGCAACTCGGTCACCACCAGTTGCCACTGGCCACGCGCCAGGTCTTCAATCTTCCAGCGCGCGCGGCACTTTAGCGAGCCGCGACCACTGCGGTAGGCCTCGGCGATCTCGCCCGCGCTGCTGATGATCTGCCCGCCACCGGGGTAATCCGGGCCGGGAACCAGCGCAAACAAGTCTTCGTTGGGCAAATCCGGCGACTTGATCAACGCGATGCAAGCATCGGCCACTTCGCGCAGGTTATGGCTCGGGATCTCGGTAGCCAGACCCACCGCAATGCCACTGGCACCATTGAGCAGCGCAAATGGCAGGCGCGCGGGCAACTGGCGCGGCTCCTCGGTTGACCCATCGTAATTGGGCGTTAAATCGACCGTGCCTTCGTCAATTTCGTCGAGCAGCAAACTGGTGATTTTGGCCAGCCGCGCCTCGGTGTAACGCATGGCTGCAGCGCCGTCGCCGTCTCTAGAGCCAAAGTTGCCCTGGCCGTCGATCAGCGGGTAACGCTGCGAAAAGTCCTGCGCCATGCGCACCAGCGCGTCGTACGCGGCGCTGTCACCGTGCGGGTGGTAGCGGCCCAGCACATCACCCACCACGCGCGCGCACTTCACCGGCTTGGCCCCCACATTGCCGTTGGCCCCACCAAAACCCAGGCCCATGCGGCTCATGCTGTACAGAATTCGGCGCTGCACCGGTTTCTGGCCGTCGCACACGTCCGGCAAGGCCCGGCCCTTGACCACGCTCAAGGCGTATTCAAGATAGGCGCGCTGGGCGTAGCTGGCCAGGCCGGGCGTGTCATCACCGTCGGGCTGGGTGGGTTGGGGTGGGTCAATCAGGATGATGTCGGTCATGGGAAACTCTTGTGGATTGCTATTAATGTTGTAGCTATTTGCCCTTTATTGATAAGGGCTAAAGTCATATTTCTTGTATGGTTCCGGCTATCGTCGGTTGATGCAACTGTAATCAATACTGCGTCTTGGATTGTCGAAACTCTTGCTGTTCAAGGTGAGAAACAGCTTCGGGCCGCAAGTGCCTTGGCTTTTACCGGCGAAGTGGTGCAAAGTCCTCAAAACCTTAAATACCAGAGGCAATTTGAACCTCGTGAGGTAACAGTCTTCAAAATTTGAATCTTCGTGTTCAACAGGTTCATGTGGCGGCTGGTTGGGGCGTTGACGATTTCTGGTACCCCAGTATGAGGAGACCGCCCCAACCGGCCGCCGCGCGGGGAGTACCTACAATCTCAAACATGTCTGGAAACATATGCAAAATCAACCTCTAGCCTTTATCAATAAAGGGCGAGCAGCTATTAAATCAGGACTAAACATCCACCTCCACCGAATCACCGTGCAACTCCATCAGGTCGCGCCGGGCACCAGCTTCGCCCTTGCCCATCAGCTTAGTCATAAGTTCCGAGGTCTGTGCCACGTCCAGATTGCCCAGGCCCACTTGCAGCAATCGCCGGGTGTCAGGGTTCAGCGTGGTGTCCCACAACTGCTCAGCATTCATCTCGCCCAGGCCCTTGAACCGGCTGATGGTCCATGCGCCTTCTCGCACGCCTTCCTTGAGTAGCTTGTCCACAATCGCGGTCAGTTCGCCTTCATCCAGCGCATAGGATTTGGAGGCCGGCCTTTTGCCGCGCGCCGGGGCGTCCACCCGAAACAGCGGCGGCCGCGCCACGTACACATGGCCGGTGTCGATCAGTTTGGGAAAGTGTTTGAAGAACAGCGTCAGCAGCAGCACCTGAATGTGCGAGCCGTCCACATCGGCATCGCTGAGGATGCAGATCTTGCCGTAGCGCAGGCCGCTCAGGTCGGGTGAGTCGTTCAGGCCATGCGGATCGACCCCAATGGCCACCGCAATGTCGTGGATTTCGTTGTTGGCAAACAGCCGGTCACGCTCCACCTCCCAGGTGTTGAGCACCTTGCCGCGCAGCGGCAGGATGGCCTGGCTTTCCTTGTTGCGCCCCATCTTGGCGCTGCCACCGGCCGAGTCACCTTCGACCAGAAACACTTCGTTCTCTGATATGTCGCGGCTTTCGCAGTCGGTGAGCTTGCCGGGCAGCACCGCCACGCCCGAGCCTTTGCGCTTTTCAACTTTTTGCCCGGCTTTTTGGCGGCTCTGCGCCGCCTTGATGGCGAGCTCGGCCAGTTTTTTGCCGAATTCGACGTTCTGATTCAGCCACAGCTCCAGCGCGGGGCGCACATAGCTGGAGACCAGCCGCACCGCGTCACGCGAGTTCAGGCGCTCCTTGATCTGCCCTTGAAACTGCGGGTCCAGCACCTTGGTGGACAGCACATAGCTGGCGCGCGCAAACACGTCGTCGGGCAGCAGCTTGATGCCTTTGGGCAGCAGTGAATGCATCTCGACAAAGCTTTTCACGGCGCTAAACAGCCCATCGCGCAGGCCGGACTCATGCGTGCCGCCTGCCGTCGTGGGAATCAGGTTGACATAACTTTCACGCACCGGCTGGCCGTCTTCGGTGAAAGCGACACACCACGCGGCGCCTTCGCCATCGGCAAAACTGTCGTTCTGCGCGTCGGCAAAGCCCTCACCCTCAAACAGCGGGATCACCGGCTCGCCGGTCAGCGTTTGGGTCAGATAGTCACGCAGGCCGCCTTTGAAGACCCAGGTTTGGGTTTCCTTGGTCTTTTCCTGGGTCAACGACACGGTCACACCCGGCATCAGCACAGCCTTGCTGCGCAGCAGGTGTTCCAGATGCGCCATGGGCAGCGTCATCGACTCGAAATATTTGGCATCCGGCCAGACCCTCACGCAGGTGCCGGAGCGGCGCTCGCCGTCGCCGGCCGGGCGCACGCTCAAGGGCTCGATCACGTCGCCACCCGAAAAAACCAGCCGCGCCACCTGGTTTTCGCGGTAAGTGGTGGCTTCCAGCCGGGTACTCAGCGCATTGGTCACACTCACCCCCACGCCGTGCAGACCACCCGAGAAGCTGTAAGCGCCGCCCTTGCCCTTGTCAAACTTGCCACCGGCGTGCAACTGGGTAAACACCAGCTCGATCACCGGTGCGTTTTCGGTCGGGTGTTTGCCAAAAGGAATGCCGCGACCGTCGTCTTCGATGCTTACGGAGCCATCCATGTGTACGCTGACCTTGATTTTTTTGCCGTGTCCGGCCAGCGCTTCGTCAGCCGCGTTGTCCAGCACTTCCTGGATGACGTGCATCGGATTATCGGTGCGGGTGTACATGCCCGGGCGCTGCTTGACAGGCTCCAGCCCTTTCAAGACACGGATCGAGCTTTCAGAATATTCAGAGTTGGGTTTGGTTGCCATAGCGCGCGATTGTAGTCACCAAGCGAGCAATAAACTGTATACATAAACAGCTCCTCTGACGTGGAAAAATTTGCACCATCACCCGTTTGCCAAAATATCCGCGGCAATTCGCTATATTCCACCGATGCCTGAACACGCCCGCAAACTCTCCACAAAACAGATCTTGATCGCTGGTGCCGCCATCGTCACCGTGTCCATGGGCATCCGCCACGGCTTTGGTCTGTGGCTGCAGCCCATCATTCAGGATCGAAGCTGGAACCGCGAAACTTTTGCGCTGGCGCTGGCCCTGCAAAACCTGGTGTGGGGCTTTTCGGGCATTTTTGCCGGCATGCTGGCCGACCGGTTTGGCGCCTTCCGGGTGATTGTGGCGGGTGCATTGTTGTATGCGCTGGGCCTGGCGGGCATGGCTTACGCGACGAGTGCGCTGATGTTTTCGCTCACCGCCGGGGTACTGATCGGGCTGGCGCAGGCGGGCACCACCTATGCCATTGTGTATGGCGTGATTGGCCGCAACGTGGCGGCCAGCAAACGCTCCTGGGCCATGGGGATTGCGGCGGCGGCAGGGTCGTTTGGCCAGTTCCTGATGGTGCCGACCGAGGGTTTTCTGATCAATAGCCTGGGCTGGCAGCAGGCGCTGATGGCGCTGGCACTGGCCGCGCTGCTGCTGATGCCCTTGGCTGGATGGTTGCGTGAACCCGATTTCCGCGATGGAGCCGGGCATTTTCGCGATCAATCCATCCTGCAGGCGCTGCGCGAGGCTTTTCACTACCGCAGCTTCCAATTGCTGATGGCGGGTTACTTTGTGTGCGGATTCCAGGTGGTCTTCATCGGTGTGCACATGCCCAGCTACCTGAAAGACCACGGCCTGTCACCGCAGGTGGCAAGCTATTCGCTGGCGCTGATCGGGCTGTTCAATGTGTTCGGCAGTTACGCATCTGGCGCGCTGGGGCAACGCCTGCCCAAAAGATTCATCCTGGCGTTCATTTACCTGACGCGGGCGGTGGTCATCAGCGTGTTCCTGCTGGTGCCGCTGTCGCCGATGAGCGTGTATGTCTTCTCAGCGGTCATGGGCTTGCTGTGGCTGTCCACAGTGCCGCCCACCAACGCAGCGGTAGCGCAGATTTTTGGCGTGGCCCATTTTTCAATGCTTGGCGGCTTTGTATTTTTCAGTCACCAGATCGGGTCGTTTCTGGGCGTCTGGCTGGGCGGCTTGCTGTATGACAAGACCGGCAGTTATGACATCGTCTGGTACATCGCCATCGCCCTGGGCGTGATCGCTGCGCTGCTGAATCTGCCCATCAAGGAAGCGGCCATTGTGCGCGCGCCCGCGCCGCAAGCGGCCTGACCCCATGAAACCCGTCGCCAAACTGATCTGGGTCACCACCATGCTGGTGCTTTTGCTGCTGGTGTTCACCATGTATGGGAAACCCGACTTTTTGATGACGCTGGCCAATCAGGTCTGGGGCTGCTTTTGAGTCTCACCAACCCGGGTTCCGACGTACCGGTGCGCCCGCATGGTCTGGCCAAACCGTCAGCCTGGGTGCGGCGCTGGACGCATCTGGCCAAGCCACGGGGCAGCGTGCTGGACATCGCCTGTGGACAGGGTCGGCACATGGCCTGGTTTGCCGCGCAGGGGTTGGCGGTAACCGGTGTGGACCGGTCTGCGGATGCGATGCAAGCCGCGAGTGCTTACGGTGAATGTATTCAAGCCGATCTTGAGAACGCCCCCTGGCCGCTGATGCTGGCCGGTGCGCCACGCCAATTTGATCTGGTAGTCGTCACCAACTACCTGTGGCGGGCGTTGTTTCCGGTCATCCTGCAAAGTCTGGCTCCCAGCGGGGTGTTGCTGTACGAGACGTTTGCTGCTGGCAACGAGACCGTCGGCAAGCCGTCACGGCCGGATTTTTTGCTGCAGCCAGGCGAGATGCTGCAGGCTTGCCACGGTCTGAATGTGGTCGCTTACGAAAACGGATTTCTGACACAGCCCGAGCGCTTTGTGCAGCGCATCGCGGCAGTGGCACCGGCACGGCGTCAAGTCCCGGACGGCGGCCCGCTGCGTTACCCACTCTCGCTAGAATAACGGGCTAACCCTGGAGCCAGCGCACAAGATGACCTCTCTACCCCGCCCCATCACCGGCAGCATCGTTGCCTTGATCACCCCCATGCTGCCAGACGGCGCGGTAGATTACCCGGCCTTGCGCAAACTCATCGACTGGCACATCGCTGAGGGTACCGACTGCATTGGCGTGGTCGGTACCACCGGTGAATCACCCACGGTCAGCATTGAAGAAAACTGCGAAGTGATCCGCGTCTCGGTCGAGCAGGCCGCTGGCCGCGTGCCAATCATGGCCGGCTGCGGCTCCAACTGCACGGCCGAAGCGATTGAATTGGCCGGTTTCGCCAAGAAAGTGGGTGCCGACTGCCAATTGCAGGTGGTGCCTTACTACAACAAGCCCACGCAGGAAGGTCAGTACCAGCACTTCAAGGCCATTGCCGAAGCGGTAGACCTGCCAATGGTCTTGTACAACGTGCCGGGCCGTTCGGTGGCCGACATGGCGCTGGAAACCGTGCTGCGACTGGCTCATGTGCCAGGTGTTATTGGTATCAAGGACGCCACCGGCGACATCAGCCGGGCGCAATGGCTGATTCGTGAAGCGCCTGAAGGCTTCGCCATTTATTCCGGTGACGACCCCACGGCCGTGGCTTTGATGTTATGTGGCGGCCAAGGCAACATCAGTGTGACCGCGAACGTGGCACCGCGCCTGATGCACGAACTGTGCGTCGCGGCTATTGCCGGCGATGTCAAACGCGCGATGGCGATCCAGTTCAAACTCATGCCGCTGCACAAAAACCTGTTTGTCGAGGCCAACCCGATTCCCGTGAAGTGGGCAGCCACCCGCATGGGGCTGTGTGGCCCCACGCTTCGCCTGCCGATGACCGTACTGACTCCTGCCAATCAGCCCGTGGTGGAAGCCGCCTTACGTTCCGTGGGCTTGCTGTAAGCTGGCGCTGCCGATCTCTTTTCCTGAAGGATTTTTTGTGAACCATTTCTCCAAATTTGCCCTGTTGGGCCTGACGATCTCGCTGGGTGCCTGCTCAGTGCTGCAGAGCGACAAAGTCGATTACAAAAGCGCCGCCGTCAAAGCCCCCACCCTGGAAGTACCGCCCGACCTGACGCAACTCTCCAAAGAGAGCCGCTACAACGTGCCTGGCAGCGCAGTCACAGCGTCTAGTTATCAAATGGGGCAAACAGCCGTACAGTCCACGCCGACGGCTGCAGCGGCTCTGGGCGACGTTCGCATCGAGCGCGAAGGGTCACAGCGCTGGCTGGTGGTCAACCGCCCAGCAGACAAATTGTGGGAGCCGGTCAAAGAGTTCTGGGAAGAAAATGGATTCAATCTGGCCATGGATCAGGCCAACCTGGGCATAATGGAAACCGATTGGGCTGAAAACCGCGCCAAAATCCCGCAGGATTTCATCCGCAACACGCTGGGCAAGGTGTTCGACTCGCTGTATTCCACCGGCGAGCGTGACAAGTTCCGCACCCGCCTGGAACGTAATGCCGACGGCAGTACCGACATTTTCATCAGCCACCGCGGCATGGTGGAGGTCTTTGACAGCGCTCAAAAAGACCATACCGTGTGGCAACCCCGACCGACTGACCCCGAGCTGGAAGCTGAATTTTTACGGCGCCTGATGGTGAAGCTGGGTGTCACCCAAGAGCAGTCCAAAGCCCTGATCGCTGCCGGTGTGACCAAGGACACCTCCAAAGTGGCCACCGTGGGTGGTCAGCCTGTGGTGCAACTGACCGACGGGTTTGACCGTGCCTGGCGGCGTGTCGGCCTGTCGTTGGACCGCACCAACTTCACGGTCGAAGACCGCGACCGCAGCAAAGGCCTGTACTTTGTGCGTTATGTCGCACCCGATGCGGACAAGGCGGAACCGGGCTTCTTCAGCAAGCTGTTCAGCAAATCCAAGCCGGATGCCAAGCCACTTCAATTTCGTGTGTCGGTGGTCAGCCAAGGCAATGCAAGCACCGTATCGGTCCAAAACGCCGATGGATCTGCCGCCGATCAGGCGGATTCACAGCGCATCATCAAGGTGCTGGCAGACGACCTGAAATAAGCCCTTGCGGACAAGCCACCTGTCAGTCTCTGGCGGGTGGCTTTTTTGTTTTTGAAAAAAATAGGGCTCAGGCCCTTATCCTGTCAGCGTAGGTAGCTACAAAGACTGTAGTACCTCAGTGATCGCCAGCCCCATCTCCTGCGTGCTGGCGGTTCCCCCGAGATCGGGTGTACGTGGCGCACCGCTGCCCGGTTTCAATACCACTTCAATCGCTTGCAGCACCGCATCGTGCGCGCTGCGGTAGCCCAAAAAGTCCAGCATCAGCGCGCCGCTCCAGATCTGACCAATCGGGTTGGCGATATTTTTGCCGGCAATGTCCGGGGCCGAGCCATGCACCGGCTCAAACAGTGACGGGAACTTGCGCTCGGGGTTGAGGTTGGCACTCGGTGCAATGGCAATTGTGCCGGTGCAGGCCGGGCCCAGGTCGCTCAGAATGTCGCCAAACAGGTTGCTGCCGACCACCACGTCAAAAAAATCGGGCCGCTGCACAAAATGCGCGGTCAGGATGTCGATGTGAAACTTGTCTACCGTGACATCCGGATAGGCCTTGGCCATCTCGGCAACTCGTTCGTCCCAATACGGCATGGTGATGGCAATGCCGTTGGATTTGGTGGCGCTGGTCAGGTGTTTTTTGGGCCGTGACCGGGCCAGATCGAAGGCAAATTTCAGCACCCGATCGACTCCGACGCGCGACATCACGGTTTCCTGCAAAACGATTTCACGCTCGGTACCCGCAAACATGCGCCCGCCAATGCTGGAGTATTCACCCTCGGTGTTTTCACGCACGATGACCATGTCGATCTCGCCAGGCGCTCTGGCGCTGCCGTCGCGCCGCACCACCTGGCAAGTGATGCCGGGCATCAACCGCGCCGGGCGCAGGTTCACATACTGGTCAAACTCACGGCGAAACTGCAGCAGAGAACCCCACAGAGACACGTGATCAGGAATTTTCTCGGGCCAGCCGACCGCGCCGAAAAAGATCGCATCGTGAGAGCCAATCTGCTCTTTCCAGTTGTCGGGCAACATCTGGCCGTGACGCTCGCAATAGTCCCAGCTGGCAAAGTCAAAGTGATCGAGTTGCAGGGCGATACCAAATTTGTCAGCGGCGGCTTCCAGCACCCGCAAGCCCTCGGGCATGACCTCTTTGCCAATGCCGTCACCGGCAATGACTGCGATTTTGTGCATGGACTCGCTCCCCTTATTTGACTTTCGCGCGGATTTCCGGAAGTGCTTTTTGCAGGTAATACACCATCGACCAGACGGTCATGATGGCGGCAATCCAGATTAGCCAGACGCCCCACAGATGGGTGTCGATCACGCCCATGAACTTGCCGTCAAACAGCAGGAAAGGAATGGCCACCATTTGCGCGGTGGTCTTGAGCTTGCCGATCATGTGCACCGCCACGCTGCGCGAGGCACCAATCTGCGCCATCCACTCGCGAAGCGCCGAGATGGCAATCTCGCGGCCGATGATGATCAGCCCGACAAACACATCGGCGCGACCCAGGTGCACCAGCACTAGCACACAGGCGCAGACCAAAAACTTGTCGGCCACCGGGTCGAGAAACGCACCGAACGCTGACACCTGATTGAGCTTGCGCGCCAAATACCCATCCAGCCAGTCGGTGAACGCAAACACCATAAACATCACCGTGGCGATCTCGTTGCGGTGCGCGGGTGCAATGGGCAGATAAAAAACGCCAACAATCAACGGGATGGCCGCAATGCGCGCCCAGGTCATGAGGGTTGGAATCGTCCAGAACATGCTTGAATTGTGGCATGACGGGGCTGGGTTCTTTTTTCGCCACATCTCAGCTTTTTACCCGCTGCGCGCCTCGGGTATCCGACTCCGCGAATGTCTCCCGTCTTGGGGCTACGCCCCAAGCCTCCTCCTTTACTTCGCTACGTCAGACACCCAACGCACGCCGCTAAACGCTGTTGGGGTCAGCACATCGGTCAGGGCCGTTCGTAGTTGAGTTGGCGTTTTCAATTTCTTCCACACCAACAACCGTGAGGCTTGTGATTGGGTCATGTGACCGGGCTTTGGGGTGAAAGGCGCGCGCTGGAAAAACTCGCGAGCTGAAATGCGTCCTCGCGCGTGATTTCACCTCAAAACCGCACGCACATGACCCAGTCGCCGCGACGGGCCATGTCGCAGCACCATCCACACTCACGCTGAATCAGGCACCGTAAGCAAATTCAGTGCAGCGCCCGATAAATCTCTTCGGCCAATTCGTGCGAAATCCCTTCGACGGAAGCCATGTCGTCGGCCGAGGCCATGGCCACACCACGCACACCGCCAAAACGCTGCAACAACCGGGCCCGGCGCTTGGGGCCGATGCCGGGGATTTCCTCCAACTTGCCACCGTCCATGCGCACCTTGGCGCGAGCCGCGCGCATGCCGGTGATGGCAAAGCGATGCGCCTCGTCACGGATCTGCGCCACCAGCATCAGCGCGGCCGAGTCCTTGCCCAGATAGACCTTCTCGCGTCCGTCGGCAAACACCAGTTCTTCCAGGCCGATGCGCCTGCCCTCGCCTTTTTCCACGCCGACGATCAGTGACAGGTCCAACTCAAGCTGCTCAAACACCTCGCGCGCCATCGACACTTGGCCTTTGCCACCATCGACCAGCACCAGGTCCGGCAGGCACCCGGTGCCCGGCGGGGTTTCGCCGGTGCGTTTGGCCTCAAGCAGCACCTCGGCCAATTTGCCATAGCGGCGCAGCAGCACTTGGCGCATGGCGGCGTAATCGTCGCCCGGCGTGATGTCGGTGATCTTGTAGCGCCGGTACTCGGCGTTCTGCATCTTGTGGTGGTGAAACACCACGCACGAGGCCTGGGTGGATTCACCGGAGGTGTGCGAGATGTCAAAACACTCGATGCGCAATTCGTCCAGTTGGTCAGGCAACAGGTCCAGCGCCTCCACCAGCGCACGGGTGCGAGCCTGCTGCGAACCTTCTTCGGACAGCAGGCGTGCGAGTTGCAGGTTGGCGTTGGTCTGCGCCATCTCCATCCAGACGCGGCGCTGCGAGCGCGGGTTGCTCTCGGCGCTGACCTTGATGCCGGTCTGCACCGACAGCGCTTTCAGTAAAGCCTTGTCCACCGGGCTGCTGACCACCAGCGACGGTGGCACCGGCACGTTCAGGTAATGCTGGGCGATGAAGGCGTCCAGAATCTGCGATTCGACCGAGCGCTGCGGCGCGCTGTCATCTTCCACATCCATCCCAGCACCGTCCTGCACCTGCACGGGAAAGTAGGGCCGGTCGCCCAGATGCCTCCCGCCGCGCACCATCGCCAGGTTCACGCAGGCGCGACCGCCCTGCACTTTGACCGCCAGAATGTCCACGTCACGGTCACTCACGTTATCGACCGACTGCTGGTGCAGCACGTTAGACAGCGCTGCCACCTGGTTGCGCAGCTCGGCCGCTTGCTCAAACTCCAGCTTGTCGGCGTGCGCCATCATGCGCGCCTCCAACTCGGCCATCACCTCCTGCGCATCGCCGTTGAGAAAGCGCTCGGCGTCAAGCACGTCCTGCGCGTAGTAGGAAGGTGAAATATGGCCCACGCAGGGGCCGGAGCAGCGTTTGATCTGGTACAGCAGGCACGGCCGCGTGCGGTTGCTGAAGACGCTGTCTTCGCAGGTGCGTAACTTGAAGACTTTTTGCATCAGCAAAATCGCTTCTTTCACTGCCCAGGCACTGGGGTACGGCCCAAAGTAGTGGTGCTTTTTCTCGACCGCGCCACGGTAATACGACACGCGGGGGAACCAGTCGCCGTTGACTTTTTGTCCAGGGGCTGGCTTGCCCGGACCACCTGGGGGAGCTATTGCAGGCGCGATTCCGGGCGCTGGCGCCGTTGTGGCGGTTGCACCAGATACTATTCTTTGAGTAGCTACCAGCCCTTTATCAACGCGGGCTGGAGGCACATTTTTTATATAATCCGGCAGCGGGGCCGGCGCGCTGATCTTCAAATACGGGTAACTCTTGTCGTCCCGAAACAGGATGTTGTACTTGGGGTTGAGCGTCTTGATGAGGTTGTTTTCCAGCAACAACGCTTCCGCCTCGGAGCGCACCACCGTGGTCTCCAGCCGCACGATCTTGCGGACCATGTGGCCGATGCGTGTGCCACCGTGGTTCTTCTGGAAGTAGCTCGACACCCGTTTTTTCAGGTTGATGGCTTTGCCCACATACAACACTTGCCCCTGCGCGTCAAAGTAGCGGTACACGCCGGGCAGCGCGGGCAGGCTGGCCACGTCGCTCAACAGTTGTTCGGGATGGGTGCCTTCAGGCGGCACGGGAATTTCAGGCAGATCAGGCATAGGGCGCTATTGTGGACAATCCCGGCCATGAATCAGCCGCCTGCTACCCCCAAATTGCACTGGGACATTTTTTGCCACGTGGTCGACAACTTTGGCGACATTGGCGTGTGCTGGCGCTTGTGCGTGAACCTGGCGCAGCGCGGGCAGACGGTGCGACTGTGGGTGGACGACGCATCCGCCCTGGCGTGGATGGCCCCCGTGGGCGCGCCGAGCGTGCAGGTACTGGCCTGGACCACGCCATTTGACGCCCACGGTGTGACACCTGGCGACGTGCTGGTGGAAGCTTTTGGTTGCGACATTGATCCTGAATTCATAGCCGGTTACGCTTTATCCATAACGGCTGGAGGGCTGGACTTGGGGTTTTGCCAGGACTTGGTGGTTTGCCAAAAATGTATATGGATCAACCTGGAATACCTGACGGCTGAGAGTTACGCCGCGCGCTGCCACACCCTGCCCTCACCCGTGATGAGCGGCGCGGGAATGGGCTTGACCAAACATTTTTTCTATCCCGGTTTCACAACCGACACCGGCGGCCTGCTGCGCGAGCCGGATGTGCTGACGCGCCAGGCCAGCTTTGACCGCGCCGCGTGGCTGGCCAAGCAAGGCATCGGCTGGCAAGGCCAGCGATTGATCTCACTGTTTTGTTACGAACCCCCAGGCTTGCCAGCGCTGCTGAACGCGCTGGCGGCCGATGCTGTTCCCACGTTGCTGCTGGTCACCGCAGGTCGGGCCAGCGCGGCGGTACAACAGCTACTTGATGATGAAAATGACTTGAAGCCCTTATGGAACAATGGCAAGCAGCTTTCTTTTTTATATCTCCCGAACCTGAGCCAAAACGACTTTGACCAGTTGTTATGGGCTTGCGACCTGAACTTTGTGCGTGGAGAAGACTCGCTGGTGCGCGCCTTGTGGGCTGGCAAACCGTTCATCTGGCAGATTTATCCGCAGCATGACGATGCCCACCACGCCAAGCTGCAGGCGTTTCTGGAATGGCTGCAAGCCCCAGCCTCGCTGCGCCAGGCGTATGAGGTGTGGAACGGGTTGCCGGGTGCTCGATCCGTTGGTGCCAGCTCGCCGCTCATCACCTTTGAGGTGGTTCAGGCCTGGCAAGCCACTTTTGCGCAAGCACGCGAAAGTCTGCTGGCGCATGATGATCTGGCAAGCCAACTGCTCGATTTCATCGCAAAAACCAACTAAAATAGCGGGCTTTGCGGCGTGTGATCGATTTTTCATCGAGTGCTCCAGCCGCCCTCGCCGCCAGATGCGCGGCATAACTTCACTCTCTGACTTATGAAAATCGCTCAAGAAATTCGCGCCGGCAACGTCATCATGCAAGGCAAAGACCCGATGGTCGTCCTGAAAACCGAATACGCCCGTGGCGGCCGTGGCGCTGCCACCGTGCGCATGAAACTCAAAAGCCTGATTGCCAACTTCGGTACCGAAGTCGTGTTCCGGGCCGACGACAAGCTCGACCAGGTCATTCTGGACAAAAAAGACTGCACCTATTCGTACTTTGCCGACCCGATGTACGTGTGCATGGATGCCGAGTACAACCAGTACGAAGTCGAAGCCGAAAATATGGGCGACTCGCTGAACTATCTGGAAGACGGCATGGAAGTCGAAGTGGTGTTCTACGACGGCAAGGCCATCTCGGTCGAACTGCCCACCACCGTGGTGCGTGAAATCACCTGGACCGAGCCCGCTGTCAAGGGCGACACCTCTGGCAAGGTTCTGAAGCCTGCCAAGATTGCCACCGGCTTTGATGTGGGCGTGCCGATTTTTGTGGCGCAAGGCGACAAGGTCGAAATCGACACCCGCACCGGCGAATACCGCAAACGCGTCTAAACACGCGCCAGCGGCTTCACCGCCAATCACAAGCAGGGCTTCACGGTGTGAGGCCCTTTTTTTTGCCTGACAATTCAGACCATGGAAAACACCCAACCCCTACCCGAACACATCGTCGAAAACAAGCTGGCCGATGCCATGGCCGATCTGCTCAAGTACCCGGCCGAAGATGCGGTCCTGCGCCCCAACGCCTACCGCCTGGCCTTTGCCGACCCGGAGTTCTTGCTGCGACGTGACGCGCGTGGCATCCGCATCCAGCTCGAGATGCTCAAGCCCGATCTGGACCAGATCGAACAAGGCATTGACAACACCGTGGTGGTGTTTGGCAGCGCGCGTTTTCCGTCGCCAGAGACCGCAGACGCGGCCATGTTGCAAGCCCGGGCCAGTGGCGACTCGGCGGCCATCAAACTCGCTGAGCGCCATCTGAGCAATGCCCACTATTACGACCAGGCGCGACTGTTTGCCCGGTTGGTGGCCCACTACAGTGCCAACCTGGATGCCAAGGCCAAGCTGTACATCTGCACCGGTGGTGGCCCTGGCATCATGGAAGCGGCCAACCGCGGTGCCCACGATGTAGGCGCACCGACCGTCGGGCTCAACATTGCCCTGCCGCATGAACAGTCGGCCAACCCCTATGTCACGCCCGCCTTGAGCTTCAAGTTCCATTACTTCGCGATGCGCAAGATGCATTTCATGATGCGCGCCAAGGCGCTGGTGGCTTTCCCGGGTGGGTTTGGCACGCTCGACGAGCTGTTTGAAGTGATCACGCTGGTGCAGACGCGCAAGGCGCAGCCGGTACCCATCGTGCTGTTTGGCAGCGACTACTGGAAACGCCTGCTCAACATCGACGTGATGCTCGAAGAAGGCGTGATCTCGCCCGAAGATTTGGACCTGTTCCACTACGTCGATACCCCCGAAGCCGCTTGGGACGTGATCAAACGCTTTTACGCGCTGTAACAGGCTTGTGCGGCGGGCGCAGTCGCACTGGATGGATTCACGCGGTGGGTACGCCGTCGAGGCTGTCAAAGTCCTTGTCCGGCGCGATCAGGGTCTGGGCCTGCGTGTCCGGCAAGGCTTCTACGGTTTTAAGAGCACGTCCCATAGCACGGCTGCGGGTTTGAGCACTGTCAAGCGTTTTCAACACAGTTTCGGTCTGGGCTTTGACCTTGGCCAGCACGTCGCCAAACTTGCCAAACTCGGTCTTGACCGCGCCCAGCACCTGCCAGACCTCACTGGAGCGCTTTTCCAGCGCCAGGGTTCTGAAGCCCATCTGCAGCGAGCTGAGCATGGCCAGCAGCGTGGTCGGGCCCGCCAGCGTGACGCGGCATTCACGCTGCAAGGCTTCCATCAGCCCCGGGCGGCGCAACACCTCGGCGTACAGGCCTTCGGTGGGCAGGAACAGGATGGCAAAGTCGGTGGTGTATGGCGGCTCCACGTATTTGTCAGAAATCGATTTGGCCTCCAGACGGATGCGCTGCTCCAGCGCGCGGCCTGCCAGTTCGGCGGCCACCACGTCGGCGCGGCCCTGGGCATCGAGCAGGCGCTCGTAGTCCTCGTTGGGGAATTTCGCGTCAATCGGCAGCCACAGCGGATCGCCTGAATCGGACTTGCCGGGAAGTTTGATGGCGAAATCGACCACGTTTTTACTGCCGGGCCGTGTCGCCACCTGCATGGCGTACTGGTCGGGCACAAATACCTGCTCCAAAAGGCTGGCCAGTTGCGCCTCGCCAAAAATACCGCGGGTTTTGACGTTGGTCAGCAGGTGTTTGAGGTCGCCCACGCCCTGCGCCAGCGTCTGCATCTCGCCCAGGCCCTTGTGCACTTGCTCCAGCCGGTCGGCCACTTGTTTGAAACTCTCGCCCAGACGGGTTTGCAGCGTGGTCTGCAATTTTTCATCGACCGTGGCGCGCATTTCATCGAGCTTGGCGGCATTGCTGGTTTGCAATTGGGTAAGCTGCTTCTCCAGCGTTTCACGGATTTCACTCATCCGCCGGACATTGGCTTCGCTCAAGCCGGAGAGCTGGCTGGACAAAGTGTCAGACAGTGACTTTTGCAACAGGGCCAATTGCTGGCCGAAGGCATCGATCTGGGTGTTTTGGGTGCGAGTGGCCTCTGCGCCCTGCTGCACCAGCGCCTGCTGGAACGTGGCCAGGTTTTGGGTCAACTCCTGGCGCGCGTCGCGAGACGACTCCGTGATGTCGCGGCGCAGCTCACGCGCCAGCGTGTCCGTGCCAGTGCTCATCTGCTGCATCAGCGCCTGATGCCGCGCGGCTTGTGCCTGCTGTTCTGCCTCAGCGGCAGCCACATCAGTTTTGCGCGTCAGCAGGATCACCAGCAACAACACGTTCACCACACCCAGCGCCACAGCGCCCCACATCGCCATATCAGTCACGTTTGAATATCTCCTTGGGTGCTATTGTGGGTGAAAAAATGGGGCCAAATAACACTGACCTTGAAAACAATTTATACAAGAAATCAGCCTCTAGCCCTTATTCGTAAAGCGCTAACAGCTATTTATTTGATAGTTTTTACTGACGTCGTACGACATTTCGGTACCGAACGCGCCCGGTGCAGCACGGCGACGCCAAAGCGGTTTCAGACCGCCAGCACCTGCGGGTTCAGCGGGGTCAGCGGTTGGCCGTGCACCAGAAAACCGATGAGGTTGTCGGCGGCCAGATGTGCCATGGCGCGCCGGGTGGTGAGCGTGGCGCTGGCGATGTGCGGCGTCAGCACCACGTTGTGGCAGGCCAACAGGTCCGGGTGAACCGTGGGTTCGCCTTCAAACACGTCCAGCCCGGCTGCGGCAATCGTACCCGCACGCAGTGCAGCTGCCAATGCCACGTCGTCAACGATACCGCCGCGCGCGATGTTGACCAGCGTGGCGGTGGGTTTCATCTGCGCCAGCTCGGCTGCGCCGATGCAGTGATGAGAGTCGGCGCTGTAGGGCAACACCAGCACCAGGTGGTCGCAGGTTTTGAGCAGCTCTGCCTTGCTGACCCAGCGCGCGCCGCAAGCGGCCTCGGTGGCTGGGTCGAGCCGGGAGCGGTTGTGGTAAATCACCTTCATGCCAAAGCCGTGGGCACCTCGCTTGGCAATACCCTGACCGATGCGGCCCATGCCCAGAATACCCAGCGTACTGCCATGCACCTCGGCCCCGGCAAACAGGTCGTAGCGCCAGCGGCCCCATTGGCCCGCGCGCAAAAAGTGCTCGGATTCGGTGATGCGCCGGGCTGTGGCCATCAACAGCGCAAAGCCAAAGTCGGCGGTGGTCTCGGTGAGCACATCGGGGGTGTTGGTGGCCAGCACGCCCGCAGCGGTCATGGCATCCAGGTCAAAGTTGTTGTAACCCACAGCCATGTTGGCGCAGATTTTGAGTTGAGGGCAGGCTGCCAGCAACCGCGCATCAATGCGCACCGTCCCCGTGGTGAAAGCACCCTGCATGCCCTGAAGCTGCTGCGTCAACTCGGCGGGTGTCCAAGGCACGTCGTCCTGGTTGGCAGTCACCTCAAAATGCCGCGCGAGTTTGTCCAGAATCTCCGGGAAAACCGTGACGGCCACCAAAACATCAGGTTTCATAACAAGTTCAGCCCAAAGCGGCGTAGCTTACGGGCTGAAGCAGGCCAATGCCTACCGGGTATGTCCCTATTCTTCCAATAATCCCAGTTTTCCCGCCAACCAACGGGTGGTGGTGGCCTGGATCAGGATGGTCATCAGGATGGCTATAAAGGTCACCGATGCGATCACTTTGGCACCGGGCGCGTTCATGCCCATCAGCAAACCTGCCAACGCACCGGGAATCACGCCCGTTTCACGGGTCCAGGACATGAACAGCAGTTCTTTCAAACTCCACTTGACGCGGCGATCGGGTGTGGCGCACAGAATAACCGTCACCGGCCGGGCCACCAGCATGAACACCAGCACCACGGCAATGCCGCTGAACAGGTATTTGTTCATCAACTCAAAGTCCACCTGGGTCCCTAGCAGGATGAAGATGAACATGCGCATGATCAGCGCGGTCATTGCCGTGAAGCTTTCCATTTTTTCCTGTTCGCGGTTTTCCATGGCAAAACCAAAAATATCTTTGTTGCCAAGAACGATCCCGAAAACAAAAACCGCCATGAACCCGCTGGCTTGCAGTCCGTCTGCCCCGAGATAGGCACAAATCACCGTCATGAGCGTCACAACGGGCGAATATTCCTGCAAGAAGCCATACTTTTGGTGGGAAATCAGCACCGCTGCGGCATAACCGAGTGAGCCGCCTACCAACAGCCCGAAACCAGCCTGTTTCAGCAAATCCAGTAGCGACGCACCTATAGAAAACTCGCCCTGACCCATGGCCAAACCCAGCACGGCAAAGGTGACGATGGCACCCGTTGCATCGTTGAACGCCGACTCAGCCATGACGGTTTGGGCCACCCGGTCTTTGATCTTGACCTGACGAAACACCGGCACCAGCGTAGCGGGGTCGGTGGACGCAATGGTGGTAGCCAGCAACAGCGCGATGATGAACGGAACACCCAGGAAATAATAAGCGGCCACGCTGGTCACACCCGCCGTGATCAGCACCCCCACGGTCGCGAGGATCAGGATGGTGACCCATACCTCTTTCAATACCTTGAGCCGAAGCGATGCGCCACCGTCAAACAGGATGTAGCAAGAGCCAAAGATCAATATCAGTTGGTTCAGCGCCGAATCCGTTTTGATATCAATGGCGTGGCCCACACTGGGGCCCAGCAACAGGCCAGCAATCAGAAAAGCCACCACGTCTGGCACCCTGAATTTGCCTGCGATCACAGCCACCGCAGAACCAACCGCCAAAATGATGCCAAAAGTCAGCAGGATATGTTTTGCAAGCTCAATCGATAAAGGTGATTCCACGACTACTCCAACAGTTGAAAAGGTTCAAGGTGTGCGCTTTGATGCTTTTAGACACAACAAAAGGTCGCATAAACACGAAACACAGCAATGTCGAAAAAAAGGTGCCAGCAATAAAAAAGCCACCCGAAGGTGGCTTTTTTATTGGGCCGAATCGGCTTACTTGGAAGCGGCGGCAGCAGCAGCTTCAGCAGCGGCAGAAGCAGCGGCATCAGCAGGAGCGGCAACAGCTTCAGAAGCGGCAGGTGCTGCGGGAGCAGCAACAGGCTCAGCAGGAGCAGCGGCAGGAGCCGGTGCGGGCATAGGAGCTTCTTCTTTTTTGCCACAAGCAGCCAAGGCAGCAGCAGCGATCACAGCAGCGAGTACGAGAGATTTATTCATTTGTAGTTACCTGATAAAAAGGACAATTTCCGGAAATTGTTGATGCAGTTACCTGCACCTCCAAGCATACAACGCTGACGCGAAATTTGCTCAGCCGTTGATTATAGTCAGTTTGCCGATGGTTTTCACCCTTGACGAATATCCCGCGTTGTGCTTGACCATCAAACCAGACGCAACCAGCCCGCTACCGCCCAGCCAGAAACCAAGACTTTGGCCTGCTGGGTGAGCTTTTTGACATCGCTCGCCGCAAGTTGGCGCTCATTGGCCAGTGCGCGCATCAGGGCAGCATCGCGCCCACCGGCGTTGAAACTCTCGCCATTGATAAAAATGTGGTGCGCATCAAACATCATGCGCGTGCGGCGATCAAGCTGCACGCTGCTGCCCGCCAGAAAAACCGTGTCAGTCTCCAGCGCTTCAAACCAGACGTTGGGTTTGGGTTCGGTCATGTATTCGCCCAGCCCGCGCGCCAGGGCTTGCGGGTCTAGCATGACCTCTTGCAACGCTTGTTGGGCAAATTCGATCATGGAAGGTGGTATCGCGGCAGGCTGATCCACGGCGCTTTGGTCCGCATCGCGGTAGAGCACCTCACCGAGCTCGTCTTCAGCGTCTTCGGCCAGGCGCTGCAACAATTCGCGCGCCAGCTCGGCTTTTTTCGGGATGCGAAAGCCAATGGAATACGTCATGCACCCTCCCTCGGCGATGCCATCATGCGCGTAGCCGGGTGGCAGGTACAGCAAGTCGCCAGGCTCGACGACAAATTCCTGCTCGGGCACAAAGTTGGTCAATATCTTCAAGGGCACGCCGTCTTGCAGCACCGGGCGCTTTTGCCGCCCAATGCGCCAGCGCCTGCGACCAAAGGCTTGCAGCAAAAACACGTCGTAGCTGTCAATGTGCGGGCCGACACCCCCGGTATCGGTGGCGTAACTGATCATCACATCGTCCAGCCGCGCATCGGGGACAAACCGGAACTGATTCATCAATGCGTGCACCGACTCATCGTGCAAATCAACACCCTGCACCAAAAGGGTCCAACCAGCTTGCTTGAGAGGCGGCAAGGCCTTGCGTGCAAAGGGCCCGTGCGCCAAGCGCCAACCGGGCGTTTTACCAGTGTCATGCACCACCAGACGCGATTGCACGTCTTCATCGGCGGCCAATTCAAACAGTTCAGCGCGGTCAAGCAGCGGTTTGAGCCCTGGCAAGGCCTGGCGCACCAGCAGCGGCTTTTTTTGCCAATGGCGCTTCATGAAAACCTGCGGGCTGATGCCGCCCAGCAGGGGTAGCGCTTGAGTGATGTCCATGGAAGGCTCCTGTGATGCGACAATTCTAGGTATGAAAATTACTGAACAATGCGTAGCCGCCCTGAGCTGGACACTATCTGACACCCTAGGCGAAGAACTCGATGTACTTGACGAACCGGTAGAGTTTTTGATTGGTGGCGATGACCTGTTTCAGGTCATTGAAGACGCGCTGCAAGGTTGCAGTGCGGGCAGCACGGTCAATATCCAGATCGAACCTGAGCAGGGATTTGGCGAATACAACGAACAACTGGTGTTCCTGGAACCGCGCTCATTGTTTCCCGCCGAACTTGAAGAAGGCATGACTTTTGACGGCACCGCTCTGCCCGCTGGCTGCAACCCCGACACCCCACAGGACGCGCTCTACACCGTGACCGAGATTTACCCCGAGCATGTGGTGCTCGACGGCAACCATCCGCTGGCTGGCATCGCCCTGCGCCTAAGCCTGACGGTGCGCGCGGTGCGTGAAGCCACTGAAGAAGAAATCGGCAGCGGCACGGCGGGCACGGGGTTTTTCAGAGTCGCGCCGATGTTGAACTTGGCCCCGGGCAGCGACGTGCTGCACTGAACTCGCGCTTTAAATGCGGCTCAGGCCTTGCCGGTAGAGCCGTAGCCGCCCTCGCCGCGCTCGCTCGCCGGAAACTCTTTGACCACATTGAAGCGCGCCTGCATCACCGGCACCACCACCAGTTGGGCGATACGTTCCATCGGAGCGATGGTGAAAGCGGTGTCACTGCGGTTCCAGGCGCTGACAATCAGTTGGCCCTGGTAATCGCTGTCAATCAACCCCACCAGGTTGCCCAGCACGATGCCGTGTTTGTGGCCCAGCCCCGAGCGCGGCAGGATCAGCGCGGCATACCCCGGGTCTTTGAGATAGATCGCAATCCCTGTCGGCACCAATTGCCAAGCGTTGGGCTGCAGCGTCAGCAGCTCATTCAGACAAGCGCGCAAATCCAGCCCGGCGCTACCCGGCGTGGCATAAGCGGGCAGCTGATCGACCATGCGCGGGTCGATGATTTTGATGTCGATATCTAGCATATTTAGCCTCTAGCCCTTATTCTTACTGCGATGTCAGCTATCAATTTGCGAGCTAGCGCTAGTTTGGAATCGCGCGACAGCTCGCGCGCACCCAATTCATCGACCAGCAGCAAGGCGTTGTCATCCTGCCCAAACGTCGCCGGACCGATGTTGCCCACCAGCAAAGGCACACCCTTGCGCAGGCGCTTGGCCTGGGCGTTGGCCAGCAAGTCGTGACTCTCGGCGGCGAAGCCTACGCAAAACAACTCGCCGCTCTGCCCGCGGGGCGATTGCGCCAGGGCCACCAGGATGTCGGGGTTTTCCACAAAACTCAGTTCTGGCGTTGCACTGGTGCTATCTTTCTTGATCTTCTGCTCAGAGGCTTGCGCTGGTCGCCAGTCAGCCACAGCCGCAGTTGCTATGAAGATACTAGCTACTGGCGCTTTCTCCGTAACGGCTGCAAGCATATTTGAGGCTGAACGGACATCCACACGCTGCACTCCGCGCGGTGTGGGCAAGCTGACCGGGCCCACCACCAGCGTGACCGTGGCACCCGCCTCGCGTGCGGCGCGGGCAATGGCAAAACCCATCTTGCCGCTCGATAAATTGGTGATGCCACGCACCGGATCAATCGCCTCGTAAGTCGGCCCGGCAGTCACCAGCACATGCTGTCCCGCTAGGACTTTGGGCTGAAAAAAAGCAATCAGCTCATCGAGCAATTCCTGTGGCTCCAGCATACGACCATCACCGGTTTCACCGCAGGCCTGCTCACCCGTGCCCACACCCAGCACCACGGCCCCATCCGCCGCCACTTGCGCGAGATTGCGCTGGGTGGCCGGATGCGACCACATTTCACGGTTCATGGCCGGAGCGATCAACAATGGCACCGAGTCGGCCGGGCGCGCCAGACACATCAGGCTGAGCAGTTCATCGGCCCTGCCCTGTGCCAGTTTGGCAACGAAGTCAGCGCTGCAAGGCGCGATCATGCAGGCATCGGCTTCGCGGCTGAGGTTGATGTGTGCCATGTTGTTGGCTTCGCGCGCGTCCCACTGCGAGGTGGCCACCGGGCGCTGGCTCAGCGCCTGCATGGTCACCAGCGTGATGAACTGCTCGGCGGCAGCGGTCATCACCACCTGCACCGTGGCACCGGCCTTGATCAACAGTCGGCAAAGCTCGGCAGACTTATAGCAGGCTATGCCACCTGTGAGCCCCAAAACAATGTGTTTTCCAGCAAGGTCTTTCATGCGCCGCAATGTAACAGAGGTGGTCCTGGTTACAAGGGTGCGTCATGGCAGGCTTCTATAATCCTTTTTTACCAGCTCCTTGAGCGTGCAGCTCCCCTCGACATGACCAAATTTGTCTTCGTCACCGGCGGCGTGGTTTCTTCCCTGGGCAAGGGAATCGCCTCCGCCTCACTCGCCGCGATCCTTGAATCGCGTGGCCTCAAAGTCACTTTGATCAAACTCGATCCTTACCTGAACGTCGATCCCGGAACCATGTCACCGTTTCAACACGGCGAGGTGTTTGTGACCAACGACGGTGCCGAAACTGATCTCGACCTGGGTCACTATGAGCGTTTCATTGAAACGCGGATGAAAAAAGCCAACAATTTCACGACTGGGCAGATTTACAAAAGTGTGCTGGAAAAAGAGCGCCGCGGCGACTATCTGGGCAAGACCGTGCAGGTGATTCCGCACGTCACCAACGAAATCCAGGATTTCATCAAGCGCGGTGCTGACTTTGGCACACCAGACGCTGTGGACGTGGCGATCGTAGAAATTGGCGGCACGGTGGGCGACATTGAATCGCTGCCGTTTCTGGAAGCGGTGCGCCAGCTCAGCCTGCGTTTGGGGCCCAACCAGGCGGCCTTTGTGCACCTGACCTATGTGCCGTGGATTGCCGCCGCCGGCGAACTCAAGACCAAACCGACCCAGCACACGGTGCAAAAACTGCGCGAGATCGGCATCCAGCCCGATGCGCTGCTGTGCCGTGCTGACCGCTATATCCCCGACGACGAGCGAGAAAAAATCTCGCTCTTTACCAACGTGGCGCAATGGGGCGTGATCTCCATGCCGGATGTGGACACCATCTACAAAGTGCCGCGCGTGCTGCACGAGCAAGGGCTGGACGGCCTGATTTGCGACAAACTGCGCCTGAACACACCGCCCGCCAATCTCAAGCGGTGGGACGACCTAGTGAATGAAACCGAGCACCCCAAGGGCAATGTCTCGATTGCGATGGTCGGTAAATATGTGGAGCTGAGCGACAGTTACAAATCGCTCAACGAAGCTTTGCGCCACGCGGGCATAAAAAATCATGTGCACGTCAACATCAGCTACATCGACTCGGAAACGCTCACGCCCGGCGACGTGGCGCAGTTAGGCACATTTGATGCGATTCTGGTCCCCGGCGGCTTTGGTGTGCGCGGTGTGGAAGGCAAGATTTGCGCAGCGCGTTATGCCCGCGAAAACAAGGTGCCTTACCTGGGTATCTGCCTGGGCATGCAGGTCGCCACCATCGAATTTGCCCGCCATGTGGCTGGCTTGAAAGACGCCAACAGCACCGAATTTGCACCCCATTGCCCCAACCCGGTCATCGCGTTGATCACCGAATGGAAAGATGCCGACGGCAGCATCAAGCTGCGCAGCGAAGACTCTGACCTGGGTGGCACCATGCGCCTGGGCGCGCAAAGCTCCGACGTGGTCAAAGGCACACTGGCGCACAAAATTTACGGTGATGTGGTGACTGAGCGTCACCGCCATCGTTTTGAAGCCAACGTGAACTACCTCGACGCGCTGCGCAAAGCCGGGCTGGTGATCTCGGCCCTGACCCAGCGTGAACATCTGACTGAAATTGTCGAACTGCCGCAAGATGTGCATCCTTGGTTCATCGGTGTGCAGTTTCACCCTGAATTTAAATCGACCCCCTGGAACGGGCATCCATTGTTCAATGCGTTCATTCGCGCTGCGCTGGATCAGCAAGTCAAAACCACCCCCGAGAAAGCGCTTGCCTGATGAAACTCTGTGGCTTTGACATTGGCCTGAACCACCCCTTTTTCCTGATTGCCGGGCCGTGTGTGATCGAGTCCGAGCAATTACAGATGGACACTGCCGGTACGTTGAAAGAAATCACGTCCAGCCTGGGCATTCCGTTCATCTTCAAGAGCAGCTTCGACAAGGCCAACCGCTCCAGTGGCGGCACCTTTCGCGGCCCTGGCATCGACAAGGGGCTGGATATTCTGGCCAAAGTCAATCGGGAGCTGGGTCTTCCGGTGCTGACCGACATCCACTCAGAAGACCAGATTGCGCAAGTGGCATCGGTGGTAGATGTGTTGCAAACCCCGGCTTTCTTGTGCCGCCAAACCGATTTCATTCGCGCCGTGGCCCAAAGTGGCTTGCCGGTGAATATCAAAAAAGGCCAGTTCCTGGCACCCGGTGACATGAAAAACGTCATTGATAAGGCCCGCGCTGCGGCGCGTGAAGTTGGTCTGCCGGAAGACAATTTCATGGCCTGTGAGCGCGGTGCGAGTTTTGGCTACAACAACCTGGTGAGTGACATGCGTTCGCTGGCCATCATGCGCGAGACCGGCGCGCCCGTGGTATTTGACGCCACGCATTCGGTGCAACTGCCAGGTGGTCAGGGCACCAGCAGCGGTGGCCAGCGCGAGATGGTGCCCGTGCTGGCACGCGCTGCCGTGGCAGTGGGCGTGGCAGGCTTGTTCATGGAAACGCACCCCAATCCGGCACAGGCCATGAGCGATGGCCCCAACGCCGTGCCGCTCAAACACATGAAATCGCTTCTGGAAACCCTGCTGGAGCTGGACCGTGTTACCAAAAAGCACGGTTTTCTTGAGAATGACTTTTCTGCCTGATTCAATCAGACTTGCTTAATATTTTTTGCCGTTGTTTAACTACTGAAAGAAGCCAATGAGTGCCATCGTAGATATCGTAGGACGTGAAATTCTTGACTCCCGTGGCAACCCCACGGTAGAGTGCGACGTATTGCTGGAAAGCGGCACCATGGGCCGAGCCGCCGTCCCCAGCGGCGCATCGACGGGCAGCCGGGAGGCCATCGAACTTCGTGACGGTGACAAAACCCGTTACGGCGGCAAAGGTGTGCTCAAAGCGGTTGAGCACATCAATACCGAGATTTCGGAAGCCGTATTGGGCTTGGATGCGTCCGAACAAGCCTTTCTGGACAAAACCCTGATTGACCTGGACGGCACCGACAACAAGTCTCGCCTGGGAGCCAA
Source organism: uncultured beta proteobacterium (assembly GCA_903905735.1). Taxonomy (GTDB): domain Bacteria; phylum Pseudomonadota; class Gammaproteobacteria; order Burkholderiales; family Burkholderiaceae_C; genus Rhodoferax. Next base: position 1,763 of record CAIVHU010000125.1, on the reverse strand, counting down.
CGCCATGCTGGCCGTATCCATGGCCGTGGCCCGGGCCGCAGCCGAAGAGTCCGGTCTGCCGCTGTACCGCTACTTTGGCGGCATGGGCGGTATGCAAATGCCGGTGCCGATGATGAATGTGATCAACGGTGGCGAGCACGCCAACAACAATCTGGACCTGCAAGAGTTCATGATCATCCCGGTAGGTGCGCCCACTTTCCGCGAAGCTTTGCGATACGGCGCAGAAGTGTTCCATGCACTCAAGAAGATCCTGCACGACAAGGGCATCAGCACCGCCGTGGGTGACGAGGGTGGTTTTGCGCCCAAGGTAGACGGTGGCCATGAAGCCGCGATCCAGCTGATTTTGCAAGCGATTGACAAAGCCGGTTTTGTGGCTGGTGAACACATCGCCCTGGGCCTGGACTGTGCTGCCAGCGAGTTTTACAAAGAAGGCAAGTACCATCTCGAGGGCGAAGGCCTGGTCCTGAGCGCAGAAGAATGGACCGACATGCTGGCTACCTGGGTCGATAAGTACCCGATCATCAGCATCGAAGACGGCATGGCTGAAGGTGACTGGGATGGCTGGAAAGTCCTGACCGACCGTTTGGGCAAAAACGTGCAGATCGTCGGTGATGACCTGTTTGTCACCAACACCAAGATTTTCAAGGAAGGCATCGACAAAGGCATTGCCAATTCGATCCTGATCAAGATCAACCAGATTGGAACGCTTACCGAAACGTTTGCCGCCATCGAGATGGCCAAGCGTGCCGGCTACACCGCTGTGATCAGCCACCGTTCTGGTGAAACTGAAGATTCCACCATTGCTGACATCGCCGTGGGCATGAATGCAGGTCAAATCAAAACCGGCAGCTTGAGTCGCTCTGACCGCATGGCCAAGTACAACCAGTTGCTGCGCATTGAAGAAGACCTCGGTGATGTCGCTACCTATCCCGGTCGCGACGCGTTTTACAACCTGCGCTAAGCCATGGCCGTGGGCAGGCATCTCGTTCCTTCCATTCTGATCACACTGCTGGTGATTATGCACACTCAGTTGTGGTTCGGAAGGGGAAGTCTGCCCAACGTGGCGCAGTTGCGCGCTGAGCTAGCAGCACAAAAGCAGCGAAACGACCAGGCCATCTTGGCCAATAACCAGCTGGAAGCCGAAGTCCGTGATCTAATGGAAGGCTTGGAAATGGTTGAAGAAAAGGCCAGGATGGAGCTTGGCATGGTCAAAACGAATGAAATCTATGTCCAGATTTCACGCTGAGGCCCGCTCCCTCCCCGCTTGTCCATAGTGACCTGACCCGGCATAGGCAGCAAAACCTGACATTTCGTTTTCCCGGTTTGACACCCTACAATGACGGCGTCTGTCGTGTTTGCTGGGCTGTATATTTCTTGAACCAATGCTCATTGAGCCAGGGCTTGGAACATCGTGCTGGCAGCGTGATCATCTCGCGTTAGATGAACCCAAGACGGCACTGACCTCGCCCACCTGAACCCCGGTTCAGGATGCCGGTCTGGTAACACGGCAGACACCTTCTATATAAATCAATAACTTACGACGACTTGGCCTTACAAGTTTGAAAATATTCGGTAGACCCGTCTTGCTATTTACACAGAAGTGTGGCGAAGTTTTTGCGCAATGTGTAAAGCCAGATGTCTTTGGCCGGGATAAGAAGCTTGTGGCTGGTGGATTTCTTGCCCCTGCCTGCAGTGCGCCCGACGTTGATCCAGTTGGCGGCCTTGTAGCAGGTGCCTTTGTGGCGCTCGTATTCCACGAAGGT
>CAIVHU010000124.1 GCA_903905735.1 uncultured beta proteobacterium | reverse complement strand
GCGTATGACAGCGGGAAATTTGCCAGCAATGAAGTTAGAAGAACCAAGGGTAAACCCTATATGCCTAAATTTTAGGCATAACTATTTTTGAAAAATGAGGGTTTCCGGTCAAGCACTATTTAGCGCCAACGTTTGCTGGTTAACCAGCCAATCGTGTAGAGTTTGATGAAATTTGCCATTCACCTTACCCGGCATCCTTTCATCAAAGTCCAACTCGCTATTTGAGTACCGTAAACAGATTATTGAAGTCATCGGTCCAGACACCAAGTCCTGGTATGGGTTTGATGTCGGATGTTGCTCGACGGATCGAATCCACCTTCAACACCGCCGGGTCACGCGAAACCAGAACCCAGTCGGTATTGCGTAGGGCTGGATTGTCGTTTTCATCATGGATCAGGGCAACGGCAAGATTTTGGGCTTTGGCAATGTTGTAGACGACTGGCGGCAGTGATAAGAACCGGTTGGTCAGATGAAAAGCCAGAATGCCATCAAGTTTGAGGTGACGCATATACACCGCCATGGCTTGAGCAGTGATGAGGTGAACCGGAATGGAGTCCCCTGAAAACGCGTCAATCGCCAAAACGTCAAATTGTTGATCAGGCTCACGCTCAAGTTGCAGGCGGGCGTCACCCAGAACGATGTCAATGTTGGCCAGACTGTCGGCCAGAAAACTGAACTCACGTTTGGCCAAATCGATGACTGCCGGATCAATTTCATAGATGGTGTAGTGGTCCCCCGCGCGACCATAAACCGCCAAAGTCCCGGCACCCAGGCCGATGATGCCAACCCGCACGCCCGGTTGGGACTTGCTCGCAATCGCCAAGCCAACACCGGCACTGGCACCGTAATAGGCAGTGGCCTCGCGCCGCCGCTCTGGGGCCAGAAACTGCTCGCCGTGCTTGACCGACCCATGGTAGATCTGGCGAACATTGTTCTTGGCATTCTCCCGGTTGGTGTCAACGGTCAACAGTGAGCCATAAAAGTTGCGTTCCAGGACACGGCTGTCTGTACGATCATCCTGAATTTGCAGGACCAGACAGGTCAAAGTCAGCCCAACCAACGCCCAAGACCCCGCGCGAACCAGCTTGTGATCCTTCAAGATGACGGTGGCCAAGAGCGCCGTCAGTGTCAGGCCTGCACCTAACTCCCAATAAGCCGGCAAGACACGCGGGGCGATGAGCCCAACAGCGACGCCGCCCAGGGCACCGCCCAGTGACAGCATCAGATAAAAGCGCGTCAGGTAACGGGGGCCTGGGCGCAAGCGAGCCAGTTCACCGTGCAGAAACATGCAGAGAAAGAAGAGTCCCACTGCGTAGATCGCGATCGCGACCCAGATCCCGCCAGGAATACTGGCATACAGCCCATAACTTCCCATGGCCATGAATCCCGCCGCGATGGGCAAGATAACGCGCCGGCGATACCACCAGTCACTCTCGAAGCACAGCACAAACGTCATCAGATACAAGGTCAGTGGCAGCAGCCAAAGAAAAGGGATGGCGGCGACGTTCTGTGTAATGTGGTTGGTGACCGCCAAGAGCAAAAATGAACCCAAGGCAGCTGCCGCCAGCCAGAGCATGTAGTCGCGTAGCGCTGGCACCCACGCGCCTTCCGGAACATGCTCGGCGCGCACTTTCTTGACAGCCAGCGAGTGGGCGCGACGGGCAAAAACCAGGCCCGATACCGCGCACATCGCCACAAAACCAGCATAAACCGCTGACCATCCCCAGGCCTGACCGACGATGGCGGCATTCGGTTCGATCAAGAAGGGGTAGCACATCAGTGCCAACAGCGATGCCAGGTTGGACAGCGAGAAATAACGGTAAACGTGGCTCCCGGTGAGGGTGCGTGCAACCCAACTCTGTACCAACGGTCCCGTTGTCGACAGCAAGAAATACGGCAGGCCTATGGTGCCCAGCAGCAGTTGCAAGATGCGTAACGTTGGATCTTCATCACCGACCGGTTTCCAATGCACAGCAGCAATGATCGGAATGAATGCCAAACTGACCAATAACAAGCTAATGTGGATGGCTGCTTGAGCACGCGGCGAAAAATGCCGGCTCAGTGCATCTGAATAGGCATAGCCGGCCAGCAAAACCACTTGAAAGAACACCATGCAGGTGGCCCAAACGGCGGCAGATCCGCCAAACCAGGGCAATATCTGCTTGGCAATGATGGGCTGGACCAGGAACAGCGCGAATGCGCTGCTAAAAATGGTGCCAACGAACACTAGGTTGGTCAGGCGAGTGGGCGATTCTGGCGTCAAGGAATGTTTCCGTATCCATCGTCTCTGACCGAAATTGGATCAAAAGTTATTGCTTGGAATTATGTCAGCGCGACGACCGGAAGTCAGTCGTAACATTTTTTCAATGTTTCAGTTCTCACACGCTGGCTCACACGCCAGGGACTTACCTATAGGACCCTCTCAACCTGAAAGGATTACATCATGCCCAAGTTTGTGATCGAACGTGCCATTCCTGGCATCGGTGCCACCAAAGCCCCTGAGTTTCAGGCCATTTCCCAGAAAGTTTGTTGCGTTCTGCAGGAACTTGGGCCTGATGTCCAATGGGTTCAAAGCTACGTGACGGCAGACAAGATCTACTGCAATACCACTCTCTTCGGAGAAAGGTCTCTGCCGCATAAGCGATAAACAAGTCAGTGATGAGCTAGGTGGGGGCTGTACCGCAACCGGCCACCCACCGGAGAAATCGATGATGGCTCCGGTCATGAAGGTTCCCTGCATCGTTGCCAGATAGTGAATGAGTTCGCCGATTTCCTGCGGCTCGCCCAGACGTCCAGCGGGCACCGTCTGTTCAATGTACGATTTGCCAACACCGTCATCAACGAACTGCGCTTTGGGATAGTACGTTTCATGCCTATCCGGTTGACACAGGTTGTTCTGAAATTGATTCCCTCACCGCGCCCGCGACGCGTTCCAAGCCTCCGACTTTGGCCAACTCGCCGGGAGAAGGTGCTGAAAGTTCAAGATTGGCCGTCCAGAGCCCAACATGCGCAGATTCTTCCATGGACTGAACTTTCAACCTGTGCCG
>CAIVHU010000123.1 GCA_903905735.1 uncultured beta proteobacterium | reverse complement strand
GTATGCCACCAGCAAACTCAAGCGATTCGGTGACTATCCAACCGACCTGAAACCCGATGCTATGCCGACTCGGACGACCCTGCCGATATAAGATTTGGTCGATGTGGCAGGTTTTTACACGAATCTTACCGACAGGCCTTTAAGTCTTGATCATTGTGACGTCGAGCCTGCAGATGAATGCCCAGAATGCCTTGAGGCTGTATTGCAGGACGGGTTTTCACTTCAGTTGGTCCCGGAGCAACGGCGAACTGCCATGCTTTGCAAGATCGCCGTGCAAAGATGCCCGGGTGTTTTTCCGTGGGTTCCCCCGGAACTGATGACGGACGAACTTTGCTCCATCGCAATCAAACATGACGGATCCCTGTTGTCCCATGTGCCCGAAGGCAAGATTACGCAAGATCTATGCAACTTGGCTGTCCGCGGTACCGGATACGCCTTGTCATTGGTTCCCGATGGATACCGGACTGCAGAAATCTGCGAAATCGCGGTTCGTTCTGCGGGCATACCGCTTGAGTATGTTCCTACCCGCCATCTCTCCAAGGAAATCTGCGAGATTGCTGTTCGGCAAGATGGGATGGCGCTCGAGTTTGTTCCGCTGGAACACCGGTCCGTGTCTATGTGCAAGATTGCCTGCAAGAATAATTATCTAGCTGAACAGCACGTGCCGGTTCGCTGCCCGTGCTGCAACGCCGACTTGCTAGCCAGCAGTCTGACGCCGATATGGAAGCGGTTAACCTGACTCCAGTCATCGTCCGCGTCAGGACCGAACCTCTCACGAGGGCCGCTGCCTCGTCAACTCCACGTGAATGCTGCTTGAAATCGACGGGCTTACGCTGACAGCGTCGCCTCAAGACTGCTCGGGACGGTAGAAGAATGGAATCATTTGAGCGTCCTTTCAATGGTTAATACTTCAGGCGGCACCATGACAATAGTTAGTTCCGCGTCAAACTTTGCTGGATAGAACATCCGACGCATTAGGCAATCGCATTGCTGGGGACACTCTCCGACAAATGGCCCTTCGGACGGTTTCTGCTCCATTTGCCATCGTAGAGACACTGACGTTAAGCACGGCGGTCCACATGTCCAAATGTCAACATGTATTGCGAGCTATCAAATTTAAAGACCGGCCCCGCGATTGACACAGATGCTACAACGCAGATGGGGTTTAGTTTGACGTTATAGGGGGGTGGACACCAAGGGCACCACAACAGCGGGGCATACATAGGGTGCAAATGCGGCATCTGGCGAAACGCGTTGCCTGAGCTCAGCCAAAATAGATTCCCGGTGTCCGCGAATATTGCTGATCAAATTGGCTTTGTTCGCTTTATAGTAAATCCACATCTGTTGCGCTGCTTTTTGTTCGGCCAGTGGCTTTTTTTGATGATCGGCGGAGGTGGCTTTGGTCATAAAACTCCTTGTTCTCGATGGGAGTTGGATGATCAGCGATCAAGCCGACAAAAACTGACGCTAAGAAGAACATTTGCAGTTCAGACGATGTGGTGTCCGCTGCCGAGTTCGGACGTTTTCAATGGTCAATATCCGCCAGTGCCACATTTATGGGCTTGGATCTGCGATGTTTGAGGACGGCGAATCCAACTCGAATTGTGATGCTGCACCCAAGCGGCACTTGTTCGTTATGTCCGCTTAGGGTGCCAAATTACTTCAATCCCGATCGCGTTTCTGCAAATACTGGACAGCGTCCTTGGCTAGAGAAATTGCCGCCAAGGTTCCCGCAATCCGAACTACGCCATTGACAAGTGGGCTCTTGCTATTGGCAATCGCATTTGTAAATGCATCGAGGGCCTTGATCGTTATATAGACGATGGTAAAGCCGATAAGTGTTTCGATGAGTATCCCGGCCATGATTAGTTTGACGATAAAGGCAATTACAAACGCCACGATAAAAATGATCAAAATTGCTTCCATGGTTTCTCCTGGAGTTGAGTGGTTGACTAACGGATGCGCACATCGACACCGTGTACGCGACGACAGGATCAGCTCAACACTTGCGGTCAGTTTCCTGTGTTGGACCATGATTCGATCGTTTATTGCGAGTGCGTGGTGCTGGTGCAATCGGTTCGGGTTCGAGCACAAAAGGTGCGAAAACCTTCACTACGTCAGCGCCTCGCATCAGTTCGGTCAGGATGACCTCCCGAAACTCGCTAACGTCACTGTGAATCTCCGCCTTGTTGGCCTTGTAGTAGGCCCACATTGTTTCTGCAGCTCGATTTTCGGTTAGCGACTTAATTGCACGATCACCAGCGGCGACTTGTTGCATACAACACCTTCTTCGTTTGGGGAAACGAAGAATATGATGTCACTGCGTCAAAAACTGTCGCCAGGTTGAAAAGTCCGATTGGGATTAGTAGTGTGCGGTCATGGCACGCACTCGTTCGGCGATTTCGTCGCGCACCTGCTGCGGACCCAGAACTTCAATCCAACCACCCATGCTAAGAAGGAATGGAACGAGTAATAACGTGAAGCGGACACTGGCGGTCACGACGCACCAACCATCAGATGACTTTGACGGGCTAATCTTCTGATCTCTGGACAAGGGTCGCTCCCTGAAGTGATACAGGGTTCCAGGGGCTACGCGTAGTTTCAGTTCCACGGGCGTTTCCTCCGAGCCCAAAGTGTGGCTGAGTTGGTTGGAATCCAGGATGTATCGATCCAAATCGAAATCTGGCCGCTTCTGCAGCGCGCGATGATCAACGCTAATCGCGCTCATGCGGTGTAACGGGAAATGTCCGGGCTTATCGCCAAGGCCTTTGGTTGCCAGTAGGTATATCGTGCCATCCTTGGCAACCAACCCCTGAGGGCTGGCACGTACCATCGATGACACTCCTGCGCTTGAAACGTATGTGAAATTGAGTTGCCTCTGTTGGACGATCGAATCAATGACTGCCTGAAGTACAGTCGGTTTGATATCCGCGGGAAGACGTCCAAAGCCATCTGACACGATCCGAACCCGTTCTCGAATATTTTTTGTTGCGGCGGAGGCATCGACGACTTTAACTTCGGCGACTTCGATCAGTTTCTTTCCCCCTATTTCTTCGAGCGACCCAAGTGCCTGGCCGATCACTTGTCTCGTTAGTAGCGTATTGAGGGCCGTTTGCTCCGTCATTAACCAATCGACGACTTGGGATAACTTGAGATAGAAGCGACGCGGAGTTCCCTCAACAATTTCGACCAAGGCGGGCCCATCCTCGCTCTCCATTGCAAGATCGTTCATATAACGCTGGATATTGCGAATATCACTGCGCTCGAGTTCACGTCCGTACCACTTCACAGCGAGATCGGCAATCGAAATGGCATGCTGTTCGCCCACAGGAAGCAATTTCAGCAAACGAACGGCCGTGTTCATTTTCATAGTTGGATCGGTTCCTTGTGCGTGTTGACCGGAGTCTGTCGTTCACAGGCGATACTTTCTGTCGCAGTCACCGTGCAACATCTTACTTGGGGGAGCAGACCCCAATCATCCACGTTTTGATTAACTGGCTACTCGGTGATGGATTCGTAACCATTCGTCGACATTTCAAGGGCTTGGTGGCAATTACCTATGGGTCTAGTTCAACGCAGCAGTCAATGTCGTTTATGCGCAAGTTGCCGAAGACTGGGAACCGCGGCTTACTGCAGTCGAAATAGCAACCGGAAAGCTGCCGGCCGTGTGCGTCACTGATATGTCTGATCCTGACCGGTACACGCCAATTCCAGGAGTGTTAATAGCGGACCATTTAAGAGCAAAGGTCCTGGCAAAACTGTAAAAACGATCAGTGTGAAGGCTCATTCTGTGAGCCTGTCTACCTCTATCATGGACCCCGAGGAGCAAGAAAACGCTTGCATTTCAGAGGGGAGATTGCTATAATGACCCTTGCGCTGATTTAAGGTTTACTTGCAGAGCGCGTTACAAATGACTGCTAAAGCAACTGAAGCCTGCTTTGGCATTTTTCGAGCCCGCTGTAGTGAAAACTGCAGACCGTTCGAGATTGAGGAAGCAGGCTTTTTTGCTTTCTGAAATGGGCCTTGAGGTGTGAATTCACCACAGACCCGTCGCTGGATTTGATCGAAAGATTGCCAGGGCGACTCATAAATGCTGGCTAAAGCAGCGGCTCTCCGACCTGTCGGAAAGCCATTTTGATAGTGACTTTTGGAGAGCCCGACATGAACCTTCCTATTCCCACCCCGATGTCCTAGCGGCATTCAACGTCTGAAGCATTGACACCGCGTTAGCGGAAGTGCGCCCAATTCCGGGTGCAGCTTTCCGATCGCGGAACGGGGAAAGCTTTGCCTGCAACTTGTTGACTTGGTGGTTGCAGCGGGGCTAGTTCCAATTCGCGACAGCGCGGTGACAGGACGTTGAAAAGGAGAAGGCATGTCCACCACCACGTTTATCGAGGCCACTTCGGCCGATCCGGTCATCCGGGAATTGCACCGTAAAGCGGTGCGCCTGCTGAACGATCCGTCGCTGGATCGCAGGCAGAGACCGTCACCAAGAGATTTTGGATGAGTACGGCTCCGTTGGTGCATCGCCCTACGCCCAAGACATCGCAGCGTTTTCGCTGGAAACTACCCACGGCACCTGGATTGCGACCGTTCCCCTGAAAGCCAAACCTCCGTCAAAGAAGCGCCGGACATTTGGTCCGGTGGAGTTCCAGCACATGCCACAGGTGGAGGGACGGTTTGTTGGGCTGCTCCCGCATAAGGAAAACGAGAGCGGCCAACTGCATTGAGGCAATCAAATCCCCGAATACCCAGCCGCTGCTGCAGTTTCCTTGCCAACAATCGTTTTCCCAATCGGTGCCAAAGCCAGCATGGCGAGCTTCAGGTGCTGGTAGCCAAAGGGGATGCCAATGATGGTGACGAAACACAGCAGCGCGGAGAGCAAGTGACCGATGGCCAGCCAGACACCGGCGAAGATGAACCAGATGACATTGCCGAGAAAACCCAGTGCGCCGGTTCCAATGTCGTCCTGTCTGAGCAGTTCTTTTCTGCTGATGGCCACCTTGCCAAACGGAAAAAAGGCGAATTGGCCGATAACGAAACAGGCTTTGGCCCAAGGAATGCCCACAATGGTGATCATAGCCAGCGCCCCGGCCAACCACCAGCTCAATCCCATCACCAGGCCACCGAACACAAACCAAAGAACGTTGCCGAGAAAACCCATATTGACTCCTTTCAAATTTCCTGATCCGCAAGGAACCGTCAACGGCACATCAGACCAAGCGAAAGATCATTTTGGCTCCGGTTTCCGGGTGACAGAACGTTTGGTCAGTCAAGTCGGCTAGCAAGAGGCCCAGGGCCTTGTCATGCGCC
>CAIVHU010000122.1 GCA_903905735.1 uncultured beta proteobacterium | reverse complement strand
TAAATTTCAGAGTCATTCCCAGCTGTAATTGGGACTTAGGCAGTTCGATCAAATCCATGGGCTATGACCCGCTCGTAGTTAAAGGTTAAGGTTGGTAGTTGGCCAAGTCCGACCAACCGTCAATAAAGTCAATTGACGGACGTTCCCCCTATGAAGTATGAAGTTGTTTACCACCAGCGTCTTGAAATAAACTTTAAATATCGCGGGTCACGCCCAGGACCGATGCAGGCTGACCAGCGTCATCAAGCAGGATGGTGCTCACAATTCAGGCGACTCAAACTGAGTGCGCGCTCCAACTTACTTACCGTCAGCACTTCCTTACACCACCTCGACACCGCTATTGAGGTCGTCAGCCTATTTTGTGGCTTAGAAGCGATGGTGCCTGCTTCAGGCTGAGTAACCGATTTTGAAAATTAGGTTCGTGCGACAACCCTTATGTATAGCCGTACAAGGGTCTAAATTGGCATCCGCACTGCGGCTAGCTGCTTGTGACGCTTTGACCACGTTCGTCAGGCAAATGCTCCAGCAAATCTTCCACTCTGCATCCAAAAAACTGGCATAGACGGTCGATTGTTTCTGTTCCAGTGCCATAACCTTTTTGATTAAGAATTTTCGAAAGCGTCACTCGGCTTAGGCCTGTCGCGGCGGCAATATCAGTGATGGAGAAGCGCTTGCCGTCCGCAAAACGCTTCTTCTCCATCACCTCACCAAGCTTAAACCTGATCATAAAAACATCTAAACGTAAAAAATATTTTACGATGGTATTGAAAAGTATACAAATATGCCTAAAATGCGCTACAGACGTAAGTAATACTTAACGTCCGTAACGTAAATTGTATAGGAGTATGCCAATGGCTGATCACACTTACCTCACGACTGAAGAACTTGCGGCCCGTATTAAATACGACAGCCGCACCATCCGCGACCGCCTGAAGGACAGCGTTTTACTAGAAGGGCGCCACTACTTTCGTCCGTTTGGCGGTCGAAAGACTCTCTATATCTGGGAAAACGTGCAAATGGACATGCTGATGTACTCCCTTGAGAGCGCGGTTGGCATTCCGTTGGCAAACGGAGGAACTATTCATGGGTAGTATCCGTTCGCGGCCGGAAACCGGAGCATTGTTCATGGACTTCAAGTTTCAGGGGCAACGCTTGCGGGAGCAGACAACACTGGCCGACATCGCGTCCAACCGCAAGCGCCTTCAAAAAGCCCTCGACAAGATCGAAACCGAAATAGCTCTCGGCATCTTCGACTATCAAAAGACCTTCGGAAAGCCTCTGCCTCAGAAGGATGCGCCGGTAATCTCGGTGAACGCTGACTTGTCACAGTCGGCACTTGCGGTGCAAGCTGCGATGGCGCCAACGCCAAATTTCCGTGAGTTCGCCAACCAGTGGTATTCGGAAACGGAAATCACCTGGCGTCGCAGCTACAAAATCACCCAGCGTGGGGCCTTGGACAAATACATCTTGCCTTATTTCGGTGACAAGCAAGCTGGCCACGTTACCAAAGCCGATGTGCTCGCCTTCCGTGCTGACTTGTCCAAACTGAAAGGTCGCGGCAAAAACGCTACCCTCACCGCGCGGCGAATCAACGCGGTCATGAAACCCTTGCGGCAGATTCTCAATGAGGTTGCAGATCGCTTTAACTTCAATTCGCCGTTCAAGAACATCAAGCCTCTGCGCATGAAACGCAGCGAAGTGATGCCCTTCACCTTGCCTGAAGTGCAGTTGTTGATCACGACAGTGCGAGTGGACTACCGCAACTATCTCAAGACCCGGTTCTTCACCGGCATGCGTACTGGTGAAGCCAATGGCTTGAAATGGAAATACGTGGACTTTGATCGTCGCCTGATTTACATCCGGGAATCGATTGTGCTGGGCGAAGAAGACGAACTCAAAACAGACGGCAGCATGCGCGACATCCAAATGAGCCAGTTGGTCTTCGACGCGTTAAAGGCGCAATTCGAAGCCACCGGCAAAGTCTCCGAATACGTGTTCTGTAATCAGGTTTGCAATCCGATTGACAACAAAAATTTCATCAACCGCGTTTGGTCCCCCCTCTTGCGCCACTTGGGATTGGAGCATCGCAAGGCCTACCAGATGCGCCACACTGCTGCGACCCTTTGGCTCGCTTCAGGCGAAGCGCCGGAATGGATTGCTCGCCAGTTGGGGCATACCAGTACCGAAATGCTGTTTCGGGTCTACAGCCGGTATGTGCCAAACCTGACCCGCAACGATGGCTCTGCGATGGACCGCCTGCTGACCAAAACCTTTATTGCAACCACGGAGACGGAAACTCCGCCGCCCCAGCCTGTCAATCATTCCAAACATCAGTCTGCTCAATCTCAACCGGCAGGTGTCGCAGGTACCCAGCGCAAAACCCAAGTCGCGCGGACCAATGGCGCCACTGATGAAGCCGGTTTGGAGGCACAACCGCCCCCCTTGAGTTGGGCTGATATGGCGCAGTCATGGATGCGGACAGACGCATCCGACGCACGCACTAACTAGCTGCCAACCCTGAAGTTGAATGCACCCCCTGATTCAGTAGCCCTGAAACAGGGGCAGGGCAGAGCCTTGCCCAAAAAGGCCACCTTCATCTGACACCTCATTGACCAAGGAGCTTCCTCATGAATACGTTCCCATCTCCGTCACAAGCACCATCGAATTTCCTGTTGCAACGCCCATCCCAATCCCAACGCCGATCCACCGCACTGGCCCTGAGCCGCACCATCCCCGGCGTGATGAGCGCCGCATCCCTGCTGCAAACCAAGCAATCAGAACCCCGGGGGCGTGCCGTGGTTGAGATCACAGTAGGCAAGGATCCACAGTCCTTGGTGTCAGAAGCGGTGGCCCGGGTCCGTCACCCCGGACTCAACCGTCTTCTGGCCGCCTTTACCCAGGAGCCTGAAATCCGCGATTTGCTGCTGTGCATGGACGAACCTCCAGGTGCTGGCGGTGTTCATCCGGCTCAAGGTGAACCGAATTCCAGCTCAGGTACTCCAAGCTGGCCCATCCAGCGTCTGCGCCGGGCCGCTGAACTGGCCCAGTACCTGTGTGCCTTCGGTCGTGAAGAACGGGAGGTGCTGTATGTGGCCACCTTGCTGCAAGGCTGTCAGCCACTGCTCAACAGTGGCTTGCCAAACGCAGCCAGCCAGGCCGATGTGCTGCATACCCTGGTGCGCAAAAGCCTTCAGCAGTGGGAAGAGCATCACGCCCGTCAGGCTTGGTTGCTACGTCAGTTCATGGGCTGGGGACTGGAAGATGAAGTGGACGATTTCTACGTTCCACGGCTTCAACAGGCGGTCCAGCGGTCGTT